>JAUWNO010000587.1 GCA_030612605.1 Armatimonadota bacterium | reverse complement strand
GCGTTTCTGCAGGTGAGCTTTTCCGTTAGGCTTCTTAATATATAGTAAAAAATGGGGTAAAATAAATCACTGTGTAATAAATAAGAATTATTGGAAGGATAAAAATGAAATTTATCATTATTTTAGAAGAAGCAGAAGAGGTGGGATATAATGTTAAGATTCCAGCTTTAGATGGTTGCTTTACTGAAGGCGATACAATTGAAGAAGCAATCGAGAATTCGAAAGAAGCAATTGTTTGTTATCTTGAAGGATTGCAAAAAGTTAATCAAATAAAATTGCTTGCAACTGCAATTACTAGAGAAGTTGAGGTTAGAATTTGAGTAGAACTTTTTCTGGAAAACAATTAGTAAAAGCATTAAGAAGGATTGGTTATTATTTAGACCATCAAAAAGGAAGCCACATTTTTATGCACAATTTAGAAAAGAATCTTTCAGTAGTTATCCCAAATCATAAGGAATTGAAAAAGGGAACATTACATAATATTTTGAAAAAAGTAGAGATATCCATAGAGGAATTAAAAAAATTGCTTTAGAAAACAACTTTGGTAATTTATAAAGAAGCCTAACCCCCGCTTCACCTGACAGAAACGCTGGCGGGATTTGAAATTTTCAGTTTGGTAAGCATTCAAAAGTCAGTCTGGTAATTTATAGATTATCTGCATTTTACGTCTCTGCAGGTGAGCTTATCCGTTATATGTATCAGAGGAGACCAATGAAAATCCTTTATAGAAATGATCTATCAGGAGTCTGTCGGGAGAGGATTTCAGAATTGATTGAAGCTGCTTGATGTCCCAAAAGACCTGCTGGAGATTTAAAACAAGCGTTCGAGAAAAGCACCTTTATCCGCATTTCATATGATCGTACTCATCGTTCCCAAAGCCCTCTTTGGGAACACACTTTTCACGGAATCCCCTGTTTCGGCTCTATAATACAAAACTGGGGTTTTGCGGAATATCGTGTTCCCAATCGGGGGATTGGGAACAATGTGGTCGAACAAAATGCTGTGTTGCAAATCAGGGGATCTGAAACAATTTATCAAAATTCAAGTTGATCAAGCTCAAAAACATTGCTTATTCTATGTATATTTCTTGCACTCGAATATAACCAATCCTGTTCTTCTGCTACCAATCCTCGCTTTACCGGATTCTGATGAATATAATCAGCTTTCTGATTCAGCATTTTCAAATTTAAAATCATTTCAGGATGACTTCCTTCCTGCCAGAATTGATACGTCGATTCTTTTTTATACTTTTTCTTAAAATACTTTAATAAATACAGAATCCATTCACGGGAATCTATTTTCAGTAAATTCAAAATTTCCTTTGCAGTATATTTTTTGAGACTTTGAATTATTAGACTAATATTCTTTTCGTGGGATGCTACTAAATGGATATGATTGTCCATTATCACATAATAAAATATTTTCAGACCTTTATTCTCTCGATAAAAGTTGAAATTATTAATTATCACTTTCATATATTTTGAATTGGTAAACACTGGAATTTTTGCTACAACAGTAAAGGTCATAAAATAAAGTTGA
>JAUWNO010000088.1 GCA_030612605.1 Armatimonadota bacterium | reverse complement strand
TATTGAATTGAAACCTCGAATTCCATTCCATTTCTTGTGCCAAAAATATGAATAGGTTCTTCAAAGAGCACTTTTTTATTTTCATTCAGAAATTCGACAAATGAAATGATTCCGCCCTCATATTCGAATTTGTGCCTTTTTCCGCCAACTTCATCCTTTAAAATAATACCAATACCTTTGTTAAGAAAAGCTAATTCTCTAAGCCGAACAGAGAGATAATCAAAATTAAAATCAAGAGTTTCAAAAATGGTGGCATCCGGTGTAAAAATCGTTTTTGTTCCTGTTTTTCTTGTCCTGCCAATAACATCCACGCCTGTTTGAGGAATACCTTTTGAATATATTTGACGATAAATTTTACCGTCTCTATAAACCTGGACTTCACACGGGTCGGCTAAAGCATTGGTAACGGAAACGCCAACTCCGTGCAGCCCACCGGAAACTTTATAGGATTTATCATCAAATTTTCCACCGGCATGAAGAATTGTCATCACAACCTGCAATGCTGGAATTTTCTCGGTTTTATGCATCTCAACAGGAATCCCGCGTCCATTATCTTCTACGGATATACTGCCATTTTCGTGAATTATCACAGTTATCTTATTGCAGTGTCCGGCAAGTGCTTCATCTATGCTGTTATCAACCACTTCATATACCAGATGATGCAAGCCTCTTTCAGTGGTTCCACCGATGTACATTGCCGGTCGTTTTCGTACCGCTTCCAAGCCTTTTAAGACCTTAATATTCTTTGCTGTATACGTAGGTTTAGTCATATTTTCTCCTTCAAGAAATATCAAAAAAAAATCTTTGTAAAAACTAACGTTTTCTGAGTCTAAAACACCATCTGGCAAATATGTGTCAACTATTTTATTTACTTGAAGTTAGATAATTTATCCTTCATTTTGGAGGATTGATTTTTATCGTTGCAACCTATTGAAATATAACGAGATAAAACTCAGGTTGTTAATCCATTAAATTTGAAGGTTAAAAAAAAAGTTTTTTTTGCTGAAAAAACGTATAATAAAAAAGCTGTAAACTTTGAATAAAACTGGTAAATTCAAACAAAAAGAGACGCTCAAAAAGCGTCTCAGGTTTAATTAAATTCGTTTTTAGTATTATTTCAAAAGCAGCACCTTTTTCATTGCTCTATTTTTACCATTTATGCTTAATTTTGAAAAATAGATTCCGGTTCCAACCAAATTTCCGGAAGCATCTTTTCCATCCCAGGTTACAGAGTGTTGCCCTGCTAAGAGCTGACCTGCTGAATTGCTGAGAAGCTGTTTCACCTCTTGTCCCTTGATATTAAAGATTGTCAGCTCCACCTGGCTGTCATTAGGTATCGAGAATGAGAAAGTTGTACTTGGATTGAAAGGATTAGGATAGCTATGTAAGTCAAAATCATTTTTAATAACAGTGTTATTTTCAAAGGAAGTCAGATATTCCAAACTGACAGGAATTGTTATTTCATTATTATAAGCGGAATTACTCAAAATTGAAAAGGAAGAAGAGTAAGTATCTTCCGGGTAACCGATAGGATTGAATTGCAAAACTGCTTGAGTAGATTCATACGCCGGCACTGTTATTACAGTTTCAGGAAATCCAAACCAGGTCATGATGTTCGCTCCCAGTGCATCAAATGTTACATCTCCCACACTAACAGCATTGTTGTTGCCTGTTAAATCATCAAGTCCGGAATCTGCATCAAAACGATAATTACTGATAAGATTATCTTCAATTATATGCACAGTCATTTGCATCTTTTCCTGAATTTCAGATTCTTCCAAATAAGAATTGAAAAATGAAAGTTCATCTATATATCCATCAAATTCAAAACTGCCGGAATTATGTGCTCCTACAATTATCATATCTTCAGTTGAGAAAATCGGGGAAACGAAATCTACTTCTTCTACAAGGTTGCCATTGAAATAAAATTTGATATTTGTTTCCGAAACAGTTACTGCAACATGGTTCCATTGTTCCTCAGCTAGACTGACAGTTGCCGTTAAAGTAATTCTCTCGCCGGTAGCATCCCAGAAATAACAGGTTATGAAATTCAGGTTCAAAATGGTGATGGCAAAACTGCTTTCAGCATAAGAAGAACCTTTATTCAAAACATACCCGAGATGACCATTTTCAGGAATATAAAGCCAAGCCATCACAGTAAATTCGGAAAGGTTATTATAAGCTTCAATATGAGGAATACTGAGATAACCGTCTGTGGCTGATAAATCTGCTGCCTGATTGGAATTATTTATGAATTCACAGCTCAACTCTTCTCCTCCTATATTCTCGATCATAAACGGATATTCAATGATCTCAGGTTGTACTATCTGCACTGAAACATATTCCAGATCAACATAGATTTTCGGCAGTTTGACTACAGGAATATAATCTGTTCGAACAAAGACGCCTTCCATGTTCATAACTGAACCAATCACAGTAAGAATTTGTCCATTCTCACATGCAAAACTGATATTTCCTACAATATCAAGTGAAGAAGTTGCTCCAGCATCCAATCCATCAATAAGCAGAAAATTCTCTTCAAGCTGCAGATAGGTCGTATCATTTTCAACCATGAACACAACAATCCCTTCCGGTTGGTTTCCTACATTTCGAAAATGATAGGTCAAAAGAATTTCCTCACCAGCATCACACTCACCATCATTGTTACCATTTTCGTCAGTAATGGTCAAACTATCAATAACGATATAACCACCATCAAAAGGAATAATCGGTACTTCTGCTTTATAACGATAGTAATTCTGATTTGTAACTGTGACCAGCATGTTATATCCAGGCATCTGAGCAGGAATTTCGATAGAAACAGGTGAACCTGTACCATCACCTACGCCGATAACTTCATTATTTACGCTTAATCCAATCAATGAACCTTCATCTGCAGTTACTTCAAAAGATGTCATTCCGCTTTCTAAAACATCATCGTGTGAAACCGTAAGATCCTGAGGCATTTCCGAATATACTGTGGAGAAAGCATCACCATGATGATGGAACAGGTTGTAAGTTACAGCTTTACTAGCAGGATTCGAGGGCCAACCGGATTGTTGAAGAAAGTATTTACCGGATGCATTTCCAAATGCAGGCAAAATCCCTCTTTCCTCAATTTGCGGATTTCCATAATCCGGCATAAACTCTGGCCACATATTATCATATACTCCCCAAATATATGTATCGTTTACAAATGAATATGAAACTTCCGATGCAGCAATCAGACCCAAAGCTCCTGAGTTATTGCCATTGTGTGTGTATCTATGGAATTTTTCTGCAAAACATTCTCCTGCAATATTATATTTTCCTGTTAAGCAGTTGATGGAAAACACATAAACAAGATCAGTATTCGTGAGGCTGCCGATATTATTATTTCCATAAGCAGGTTCTCCCCAACCTGTTGTACCTCCATGGTCACGATGTTGCAGCACAAAAGCACCACTATTGATAGCATTATTTACCATTGCAGCATTTCCGCCGGTCCATCCACCAAGTTCAGCAGGAGTAGCTGGAATATATCCCAATCCATTTGGACCGAAATAACTTGTTACCATATAAGTATTTTGGTTCGTTGACCAGGGATCAACATTTGGATTTCCCTGGTAAATTGCATTAATTCTAACTTGATCTTTACCGAGCTCATTATGCCAGAAACCGCCAATCGATTCGGAACAGATTTGGAACCAACGTTCGGTTTGCCAGCCCAGAGCAGTAATTGGATGAGCATAAAAATCCGGATTTGTGGGAGGATTTCTTTCATAGTTTATAAATTTTGTGACCATTGTTTCCAAATGAGTTTCATTTTGCGCTGTCATTCGAGCAAATACAATATCCGGCAACATGTTGCCGGAAACATCAGCAAATATGTTATCAGAAACACAATAGTTATTATAAATCGGTGAAACCACGGAATTGCCAGTTGTTCCATAATCTCCTAATAGTAATACTGCAACAGGTGCAGGATCCCAGTTTTCATAAGCATCATCAATGTAATTCTGAATTGCTGTTGGAGTGTTACCGCCAGCTTCAGTGGTTGTAACAATAAAAGTTGAAATCCCCTGTTGATTCCTGAAAATCCTGATTGAATCTGCCCATGCTAAAAATATTGGATCATCAGGACAAATAATTAGATATTCAGCACCATCTTCGCGACTTTGAAAATCGTAATTATAAGTCATTTCAGGAATAGATTGCTCGTTCAAAATCATGTCTCGCAAAATTGGATCCCACCAGCGATTTCGAAGACGGTCTTCTCCAAAATGTCCATTTCCTCCAATAAAAGACACTTCTATTTTCAAATCTTTGTAAACCAATAATTCTTTTGTGACCGGATTGTATTGGAAGGGAGTAATTCCTAACATAACAACATCCACTCCGCGAATCCTGGTTTGTTCTCCCAATTGAACAGGGCTCGCAGGATAATATTCATTTCTAGAATATACTGATTCATTTCTATTATATTCCAAAGGTCCATCTTCAGTATCCAGCGGGATTCGAGGTGCTGAAGAAAGATCAATATTTGTGTAAAGTTCTGTGCGGAAATCCAGAATCCTCAGTTCAGCTATTGCTCCCTGAGGTATTGCAATATATCTGCCATTACCCGGCAGATTGGGCATTCCTTCATCATTCGGCAAAAAATTCCCGGGTAATAAAACTGTTTGCAATATCTCTCCATTAATCTCCGATTCTTGTAAAACGAATTTCTGAATGGAATGATTTACTTCGACTTTTGAGCTTGTTTGAAGCTCCAGATCGAAACCTTGATTTCCCCAACTGTCTGAATATTCAATAACCTGAGTTTGATTGGCAAAAATAAAACTTGTTATTAAAATAAACGTTAAAACTACTCCGATTTTTTTCATTGTTTTCTCCATTATTTTTTTATTATTAAAACATTCTGCAAAGTTGAGTGTTTTCGTCATCCTGACCCGGCAGCTGCCGGATTGCTTTTCCATCGAAGGTTCTCCGCTTATAATGAGATTCTTCGTTAGAAACTACTTCGAAGTTTTCCTCAGAAAGACAGCCTTTTTTTATTTTGCAGAATCCTTTTTTTTATTATTCTCTCTTTTAGATTAATCTCCTGCACCTTCAAGAAGATTTTTATACTTATCATACTTATCTGATGCATCAGGAAGCTCGCCAAGACTGATTATAACATCAACTTCGCTCTTTCGGGCAATCAAATCATCTGCATTGGGTCTGGAATAAACTATCCTATTCTTCTTCACAACATCGGAATAACGATAGATTTTATTTCCCAGGAAAAGACCGGCATTTTCCAATTTCAGCTTTGCTTCTCTAATACTCAAATTATCCAAGTATGGAATCCGAACCATCTCAGGACCTTTACTAACCACAACAGAGATAGTTCTGTACTTTTTTGTTAAAATATTCGGATGAGGATTTTGCGAGATAATTCTACCTTTTTCAATCTCATCATTATGAAGCAATTCTTCTTCCTGAACATAAAGCTTGAAACCTTTACATTGTTTCCTTGCCACAGCATAGTTCATCCCAATAATATCCGGAACTTTCACTTCATTTCCGTGTCCCACAACTATCTTCATCGCAACATTTATTCCAAAAAATCCAATAATAAAAACCAGAATCAGAATTAAAACAGCAATTAGAAAAGATTTAATCTTTTTCATTTAAATCTCCATAAATTAAAATATTTAGTCTAATATCAAACTAAATGTTTGCTCGTTACGAAAGTCCTCTTTCGTAATGCATTGTATTCCCAAACAGACAGAGTGTGTGAAAACTGATGAAATACTCGATATTTTCCAAACCCTCTCTAACTCCCCCTATTTAGGGGGAGAATCTATCTCCTTTTGCTGCAGTCAGTTCCCTTCCCCTTCGATAGGAGGAAGGGTTAGGGATGGGGGTCGTGGTGAATTAAGAAAAATTATTTTTCCATTTTCTTCATCTTTGCAGCAAAAGCCCCATCCATCCTATGTTTGAACGGTATTGTCTTCAAAAAACCGTTTTCCACATATTCTGCCGAAATACAATCTGAAGCTGAAACGAGTTTAAAATTTTTATGTCGAACAAGGAAATTTTCAACTTGCTGCTCATTTTCTTTTTTATTTAATGAACAAGTGCTGTAAACTAAATAACCTTTATCTTTTACAAAAGATGCACCCAACTTCAGAGCATTCTCCTGAATTTTGAGAAGTTCATTCAAATCCTGATTCAATTGCCATCGTAATTCTGCTTTCTTCTGAAAAACTCCTGAACCTGTACAGGGAACGTCAAGCAAAACTTTATCAAATGCCGGTGCAAGCGGACCGTACTTAAAAGCATCTTCAGTAATAATATTCATATTCGAGATTTTCAATCTTTCCGCAGCTTGCTTTATTCTTTTCGTTTTCCTGGGAAATTTATCTACTGCAATAATTTCACCGGTATTTTTCATTAACTCTGCGATATAAGTAACTTTTCCACCCGGTCCTGCAAAAAGGTCTAAAATCGATTCATCCTGTTCTGGTTGCAGCAATTCTACAACCATTGCCGCTGATGCATCCTGAACTGAATAATAACCTTCTGAAAAAGCTACATCATTCAAAATTCCCTGTCCGTGAGTTGTGACTAAAATATTTTCTGATGCCTTGGTCTCATATAAATCTAAATCTCTTCTTCGAAAATATTCAATGATCTTTTGTTTTTCAGTGGCAAGTGTATTTATCCTCATTTGAAGTTTGGGAACTTCATTAAAATATCTACACAGATTTTCAACTTCTTCTGCTGTCCAATATTCCAACCAGGAATCGATAGTCTCTTTTGGGAAGGAAAATCGAAAAGCCAAACGTTGTGAAATATCAGCGGGATATTCAATTTTATCTGAACGAAGATATTCTCGAAGTATCGCATTTACGAACTTCCCGATTTTATCTCCATACAATTTTTTTGCCAAAGCCACAGTTTCATTAACCGCAGCGTACTCAGAAATGGAATCGCAATAGATAAGCTGATAAAGTCCCAGATAAATGAGGATTTTTATTTTCTTATTTGTGGTTGAATATTTTTTAGGTTCTGTAAATTGTGAAGCGATAAAATCCAAATTCGCTTGCATCTTAATTACGCCCTTCACAAGCATATAAAGTAATTCCGGTTTCTGTTTATCTTTTTTTATTTTTTTTGAGATTTGAAAAAGTAGCTGACCGGAAAAGGTGTTTTTCAAAAGAACTTTGTGGATTACTTTATAAGCTTCCAACCGAATGTTTATCATTAATTTCTCTTTTTGTACAGATCCTTAATTGTAGCTTTTAGAAGCTCTTCCGATGAATCATAATCATTTTCTTTAGTTAATCTGGTCAGAACTTTCCTGATTTCGTAAAGTTTATAACCAAGTGTAATCAAAGCAGATTCTGCTTCGCGCACAATATCCATCTTTTCCAAATCAGCAATTGGCACATCTTCAAAGGCGATTTTTCCCACTTTATCCTTTAATTCGATGATAAGGCGTTCTGCAGATTTTTTTCCAATTCCCGGAACTGTGGAAATCAGCTTGACATCACCGGTTTGAACAGCTCGAATTAAATTTGGAACAGAAATTCCGGAAAGAACGGAAATAGCAGTTTTGGGACCTATCTTGGAAATGGAAAGAAGCTGGCGAAACATCTCTTTTTCTTCTAACGACCAGAAACCAAAAAGTCGAATTCCTTCATTTTCATTCATCGTAAAATGAATCTGAATTTCAACGGTCTTACCAATTTCGGGTAATTTATCAAACGTGCTGAGGGGAATATTAATTTCGTAACCTACACCACTGCAATCTACAACTGCTGAAAATGGAGATTTTTTTGCTAAAATTCCTTTTAAATAAGAAAACATTTTTGGTTCCTTCTATTTTTTAGTGTGTCTATACTAAACATAAAAAATCTTAATATCCCCCGAACAGTCGCAAGCTCCCTACGGGGCAGGCAATATCCAATTCTATCTACGAATTACACAAATTAACACGAATTTTTGAAAATATATACTTCAAGCTAAAAAACTTGAGTTTCTCGAAAGCGAAAAACCATCCTTGAAATGGCTTCTT
>JAUWNO010000078.1 GCA_030612605.1 Armatimonadota bacterium | reverse complement strand
AAATGGAGTTGGTTTATCTCAGGACGCCGATGGATATGGCTGCTGCTCTCCAGGTTAATGAAGTGGACGCTCTTAGTTTCTATGTTCCTTCCATATTCAAATTCGATGAAAATTTCAAAATAATTTACTGGTATAGTGATGATTTTCCTCTTCATCCCTGTTGTGATATTTCAGCCACAGAATATGCTCTTCAAACAAAACTTCCCTTAATAAAAATATTCCTGACAGGACTTAGAAAAAGTATATCTGAAATGGAAAAATCTCCTGAAATGGCAATCAAAACAGCCTGTACTTTATTTTCTATTTCCAGAGAGAATTCAATTAAATCCTTAATTCATACAAAATATTTAATGAATCTCGATGAAGAATATCAAGCTTTCGAGAGGAAAACGATCGATAAAATGATTGAAAAAAATTACATTGAAAACAAGGTAAAAAATGTTTACTTCAAAATTGAATAAATTCGATGTTCTTGGCATATTACTTGTCATTTTTCTTTTTATATTATTAGGATTATCACTCGGTATTCAAGCCAGTAATTTATGGAAAATAAATCTACAAATCAAAACATTATTTAATGATATACTTTTTTCTTTTCTAAGAGTCAGCATCACTGCAGTAATAGCCTGGATTTCAGGAATTTGTCTAGGATATCTTCTCTGTCACCATCGAGTCTTGAATAAAATTTTTCTGCCTTCAATAAATTTCGTGCGACATATATCTCCTTTTGCCTGGCTGCCTTTTGCTATTCTCTGGTTTGGATTGGGAGAAGCTCCGGTTGCTTTTATTATGTTCATTGCTTTATTTTTTCCCACTTTAATTGCAGCTTCCGATAATTTTGCCAACATCCATTACGAATATATCGATGAAGCAAAAGTTTCCGGTGCCAGCCAATTCCAACTCTGGAAATATATCGAACTTCCATTAACTTTCATCAATCATTTGAATTTACTCAGGATCATCTGGGGTCTGGGCTGGTCTGTGATTATTGCTGCTGAAATGCTGGGAGTTAACAAAGGACTTGGATTTCGGTTACTGGATTTTCGTTACCTTCTCAAATACAAAGAGATGGTTATCTACCTTGTTGTTATGGGTTTTATGGGAATTGTTATAGATTATATTTTGCGAAGAATAATCTTCTGCTTCAAAATAAGAATGTTCGGTAAATAGATTCTTGCAATCAACAAGCTGACGGTTCATATAAGCTGATGTAAGAATTGAATATTGAACAAGGAACGTCGATTGAAGAAGAATAATGAACAAGGAACATCGATTTACGATTTACGAAGAAAAGATGAAGTTTGATTTGGAGTTATCAATATTCAATTTTCAATACTCAATATTCAATTATTTATTTCCTTCATCATTCTAAAATCATCATTCCTTGCCTGCCCCGCCTGCCCTGTGAAATTTCTTCCTATTTCTCTGGGGTGAAATCTTCTTTTTCTTTTATTACACTGGGGTTCATTATTTTTTATATTTTGTATCATCCATTGCGAAGGTTTAATGCTGACGTGTCACGCCGGCATTAGCAGAATTCCCTGAGATGAGTCACCTTAACTTTTCAACTTCCTCAATTGTTAGTCCTGTTTTTTTACTGATTGTTTCAACATCCAAAACATCTAACAAGTTTTTTGCAATTTCTCTTTTCTCTTCTTCTCTTTCTATAGAAATCATTTTTTTACGAGATTCACTAATCTTCATTTTCTCAATCTCAGCACCACTCAAATGATCATAATCAATTATTTCAATAGCTCTTTTAATTCCTTTATTTTTTTTGTTTAGGTGATAATTTTGGGGATTATGTATTGATTCATAAACCAGGTCAAGCCAGTCACGATAATTTGCAGGAATTTTACCAGATTTGTAATTCGGATTTAGATAGATAAGTTTATGCGGATAAATTTTTGCTCTTTTGTCATCTAAATTTCTTGGATCAACTTCTGAAATAAGAACTTCATCCTTAATTGGAATTCCACTGAGATTATTGATTTTATAAGGTGCACTCAACATCACAATTGTATAAACCTGTTGAGAAATTTTATAATCTTTTGCATGCCGTTGAAGTTCTGCCAGAGCCATTATATGGTAATGAAGAAAACGATCAAAACCGTAATCGTAATCAACTCTTTGCATTTCTACAATTATTCGATGATCAGCTGATTCTGCAAAAATATCATATTTAAAATCAATATTTCCGATTTTGGGAGTAAATTGTTTTTCTGTTTCGATTTTATTTACTTTAAAATCAATGTTTAAGATGTCTTTTACAAAGCAGGTAAAAACTGTTTTGTCAGTAAAAGCTTTCTTAAAAATTACTTCATTATCGAGATTTGATAACATAACATCCTCCACCATTTTAATTTGATGGAAATAAAATTTTATGATTAAAAAAGTCAAATAAAATTTTGAAAAGGAAAAAATTGTTCTTTAAATTTCGATTTTATTTTATTTGAAGTTAAACATAAATAATTTCTGCTAACAAGATGAATTCCTCTGTAGGTAACCATACCAGTTGAATAAAAAAAAGGATTCAACGGCATAAATTCGCAAGGTTTTAGTAATTTGATATTTGAACTTTGGTGTTTTATTTGAAATTAGAAATTAGGATTTTTGGAATTAATATTCTTTCACTTATTATTATCTATAAATAATATTCCGTCATTCTATCTTTTAAAACATCATTATGAATCGTGACCTTCTTATCATCTGCCAGTTCAGGTTCGATTTCTGTAATGAAGACAGTTTCCTCATCTACAGAAAGCCTTTTTATGATCTCACCTTTAGATGAAACTATCTGACTGTGTCCTGTAAAAGTTAATTTTTTATCTCTATTAATTTCTTTTCCAATCCTGTTTGCTGTAATCGTATAAACCTGATTTTCAATAGAACGAGTTATCATTGCCTGCTGACACCAGGGCAGAACCAGGTTAGAAGGATGTGCAATGATCTGAGCTCCCTTTAAAGCCAAAGTTCTGGCAGCTTCAGGATAAATCCAGTCAAAGCAAATCATCAAACCAACTTTCACACCTTTCTTGGCTTTAAATACATTGAATCCTAAATCTCCATATTCAAAAAAGAATTTTTCCTCAAAAAATAGTTGAATCTTTCGATATACAAAAATCTCCCCATTGGGGTTTACAAGCATTGCAGAATTATAAAATTTGTTATTCTCCTCTTCTACAAATCCATATACATAACTTGTATTATTCTTTTTGGAAAGCTTACGGAAAAGTTTTGAAGTCGGTCCATCTTCTGCTTTTTCTGCCATTGATTTTACTTCTTTTTTCTCACAAAAAATATAGCCGGAAGTAACCAACTCCGGAAGGACAATTAAATCTGCTTCAATATCTTTTAAGATATTTTCCATTTTTTTCAAATTGAATTCCATATCAAATAGTTTTGGTTTAAACTGGCAAACTCCAACTTTATACTTCATAAAATTAGCTCCTGTTATTTTTTTTGGTTTTTTAATAAAAACTGAACTAAAGAATATTTGTCAAATGAAAATAATCGTTATCTAATTTGTAAATTTATTGTGGGTTGGAAACCTACGAACTAATATTTATCAACAGCAACTGTTCCCAAGAAACAGTTTTCATCTATTCGCTCAAGATGTATATATTGGATTAAGAACAAGTTACCTTCCTTATTATAATATAAATTCGCATAATCGATACAACTTGTCAGTTTGATTTTATTTATGTAATCCCGGATAAAATGATTACCCATAAAGTCTTTTGTATTAAATAAATTGGCATTAACCAAGTTTGTATTTCCTGTGTGTGCCAATATATTACCTTCCATATCCAAAACAAAAAGATAAGTATTATATTTTCTAAATTTTCTATATTTCTTTGTAAAGAGATCGATTGCATTCTCTTTTCCATATTTTTTAATATATTTCATTGCTTTTTCTGCTAATTTTTTGGCAAGAGCACTGGGTGTATCCGGTTTGCTTTGCACAAAGCCACTTCCTGGAATACCTCGTTTTTCCAATTTTAAATTTTCAAAAGGTCGATATTCTTCTCTAACAATATCCGAATATAAGAAAGATGAAATAATGAAAAGAATTATGGGATAGATAAAAAATAAGATAAATATTTTTTTCATAAAAACCTCCAAATTTATTTAAGCAAGATACATTTCCGAGTTGCCATTGTTTTATCATTCACATTCAATTTATAGAAATAAATTCCTGATGAAACTGGTTGATTATTATCATCTGTTCCGTTCCATACTACCGAATGCTGACCTTCCGGCAGCTGCCGGATGTCGCTGATAAGCTGTTTCACTTTCTGCCCTTTGATGTTGAAAATTTCGATTCGTGAGTTTTCGTGTAAATTTGTGGTTTCAAAATAAATTGTTGTTGAGGGATTGAATGGATTAGGGTAATTATACATCGTAATTTGTTGTTGAGGAACTTCATCATTTTCGGTTGACGAACCTGGAATCCAAGCATCAGGGAACTCGACATCAAGTGCTGTGTACATTAAATTACCACCATTATCCAAACCATTACCATGAATACTGGAGCCAAAATCATTGTCATCCAGATAGAATAAATGTACTTTCCCGCGATAATTTTCCGGAACATTACTGAGAATTTCAATTACATCACCAGGATAAATATAACAAGGAATCTGCTCTGCAAGTTCAGGAGTTTCGTTTGCATTCAATAATATTGGTTGGGACCAGGTCTGTCCATTATCTGCTGAAATGATGATGGCAATTTCCGGAGTTTCTTCCCAGGCAGCAAAAGCATTATTCCCATGAAAGAATCTGGCTGCTTTAGTACCATCCGACCAAACAGAAACCATCCAGTTTTCGTTTTGAGCAGTTTTGAAGTAATTTTCATTGAAAGCAGCATTTCCCTCAGGATAATAAATTGGCCAATTTTTAACCCACAAAGGATCACCAGTCACACTAAACGAATCCACAATTCCATCTTCATCCAAATCCCAGGGACACATGGGAATATTATCAGCCGGATTTGCTCCTTCTATATACAGGTCTTTGAAGCTGAATTCATGCGTATTCAGATCAAATACGAATTCCTTTGGGTAAATCATACACCAAGCTGGATAATAATATCCGGGACCGGTTCCAGAATCAATAGTTATTCCCATTGCACCTGTCCAGGTGGTTTTAGAACCGTCATCTTTGATAATCACATTCATATGATTGGAAAACATAATTTCATGTCGCATTTCAACTGGCGGCGTGAAAGGACACCATTGTGGGAAAAAGTAACTTTCCGAATAATATTCAAATGGACCTTCTCCGTAGTTTTCATTTACAAAAACAAAAGCATCACAGATATTATTGTCATAGTCGGTTAGATATCCTGCATACACAATAATATTATCAAAGACAGCACAACTTTTGAAGGCTATAGTATCATTCCAGGCATTCATTTGTTCTATGGTTCTATAATTCCACTCTGCTGAAGATAAATTCAGTAAATCTGATGAATTAATATCAGCATAACCTATGATAACATTATGACATGGCATATAATTATTTGCGGTCACATAAACACGTCTGTAATCTCCACCAAGAGGAGAAGAATCTGATATGTGTACTGCAGGCCAGATGAATTCATCATCAACACCTATGGGATTGTCTATTACACTAAATTCATCTGTCCAATGAGCAGGTGAACCATATACATGAAATAAATCTACTGATAAAAGGCAGTCAAAAGAATTATCAGGTTCTACCATCGCATGCCAGCTTGCAATCGGATCACAGGAAATAGGATCAAGATCCACTCCCGGATAACCTTGACTAACATCATTTGTGCTGATTAAATCAGTGGAAATAAGATTTCCCTCTGAATCGAGATAGCTGTAATAAACTTTTCTATTTGCTGTCGCAGGTTCCAGTGCCTGAAAAACAATGTAAACTCCTCCTGCAGGATAACCATAAGGTTGGGAGATTTCCGGCTGAATGCGAATGGGAATGCTGTTGTAACTTCCAGGAAAATAATCATAATAGGTAAACATTAATTCTGTTGGTTCAACGATGAACGCATAATTCGGTACTTGGGAAAATAGTGTAAACGTGAAAATAAAAAATACTAAAAATAAAATACTTCTTTTCATGTCTCCTCCTTTTATTTCAATAAAATCATCTTCTTAACTCTCTGAAAATCACCTGCTTTCAATTTATAGAGATAGATCCCTGAACTAATTGGATTTCCTGAGTTGTTTTTTCCATCCCAGGCTATTGAATGATAACCGGCAATGTATCTTTTATTAGCAAGTGTTATTACTTTCTGTCCTTTCATATTGTATATTTCCAGTTTTATATCATTAGCCTTCTCTATGTTGAAAGATATTAAGGTCTCCGGATTGAAAGGATTAGGAAAATTTGAAAATAGTTCAATGTCGATCAAATTTTCATTCTGGATTTCCTCATTGGAAATAGAAGTGGCATCGAAATTTCCCACCACAAAAGCAGGTTCAAGAATCCATTCGCAGGTATTCTCATCGCAATCTTCAAAATAGAATCGCAAATCATAAGCTACTGAATCTATCTGGCTAAGTTCGGAAAGATCAGCAGAAAAGACATTTCCAGTACACCAGTTGAAAAAAGCAATTTCATCTATTTGCTCAACATCCAGTGGCATCCAGATATTTGTATCATGTAACTTATACCATGCTTTAGTTGAATCTGCCATAACAGGATTATATACCCAACTAAAATCGATAATTTCGTGATCTGCTGCAGAAAATACAACAGTCCCTGATTCGTTATAGTTGAGCCGATGAACTGGCTTCCCCTCCATATTCAATATCTTTAGTGAGGTTATTGTAGGAGGATTTGAGTAGCTTTGCGTTAGGTCGAAAGTGGTATTCAATTGGCTGAAACCCTGCAATCCAGCTAAATGCAGATTTTCATCTATGATTTCCAGGGAGTAAATATCCGGTGGTAATGGCGTCATGAATAAATCAGCAAAATTTCCTTCCACAATCAAGTTGTGTGCTGAATCATATAGACTACATAAAACATTATAATAGTTTAAAATCATTTCTTCATTAGAGTAACAGAGTATCCAGGGATTACAATAAAATATTCCTTCATACAAAATATAAAAAATTAACAGGAAAGACGGATAATTTCCAAATTCCAGAGTTTCACCATCGGGTGAAAAGTAATCAATGCTGGTTTCCGGTCTATTAAAGAAACTTCCAATTGCCTGTTCCCTGCAATAGAAGGGTGCAACACAATAGACAGTTTCCCAAAAACCATATTCAAAATAACCAAGAAAAATCATAAGAGTAGAACCACATTGGTAATAAGTATGATCCATCATATATAAGACGGTACTCCACTCTTCCTCAGAACATTCTAATGCTTCATTTGTTCCCAAAGCACCAAAATAAGCGGGAACACCCAAAGATAAACCCCAATTTGTATTTGAAATACATATTTTAAGGTCTTCATTAAGTTCCGGGACATTTAGAATGATTTGCTGAAGGCAGTAATCTGTTGGTTCATTTGAAAAGGATAAACTTGAAGTGATCTCTTGTATCGGTCCATATTGCGTGATATACACATTATCTTCATCAAACTTGAGTTCACCAGCAACAAAATTCAAATCTTCCAAAAAGTCTGATGTTATCATTTGATTGTTAAAGGTTCCAAATATAATATAAAAGTCTTCATTAAGAAGGTGGAACATAAAGTTTGCACGATATGTCTCACTCATGTCAAATGGTTCTCCAATAATATCACATCCATTAAGATCGAGTATATTCGTAGCTTCATTATGTTCAATCCAGATATCGTAAAAAGTTGCTCCCATAGTCAACAAATCCACATCGTAATGAATAACCATTTTTAATTGAGATTCTATATGGAAAGCTGTATAAATTTTGTAAATCCCGGCAGGAATTAATATTTCAGCAGTTGTAGGATTTATCCAATTTGCATCTATGCCATAAAAAATATAATTTTCATTCAAGATAAGAAAATTGGGATAATCATCATTAAAGTGTAGTCTCAAAATGGTATCTCTTGTGTTCTCGATACTTGTAATCCTTTGAGGATTTTCATAAATTATTTCTTTTTCATTATTTTCATACATCTCAACGATTAAGTCTTTGTGGAATATTGTGATATGGGGTCGATCATAGTTTTCAACAGTAAAATGTTCTTTATTGGGAAATTGAAGATGATTAAAATTTACAAATTCTGCACTCAATAGATAGAATAAAAATAACGTAATCAGTAAACAAGCTGATTTTTTCATGTCTCCTCCTGAAAAAGATATGTGAACGATACAAGATTGAATTACAT
>JAUWNO010000496.1 GCA_030612605.1 Armatimonadota bacterium | reverse complement strand
GAACTTGCGAATCCTTCCGAACGATCGTGAAATTAAATGTTAACCGTTTCGAAGGTCTTTTCCCAGTTCAACAAATTCAACCAGTTCCTACAAATTTTGAATATATTTCAAAGGTTTAGGAGCAGTTGCTGAAGTTACCCCATCTCCTGAAATATAGCCAAGAACAGGTTTTCCTTTTGGATTTTTCTCTTCATCCTCACGATAGAATTCTAGTTTAATTCGAATTGCTTTTCCATCTTTTTCCAGAATGTCTTTCCCTTCTTCATCAACTTCAAATGGATTGCTGGAAACCCAACCTAAACCAATCGCTGCAGTTCCATTTTCAACCAAAACATTTTTCCGTTTCGAACCGATAAACCTTCTTTTCTCTAAAGATACATTCGGTGAATTAATGCTGGATGTAACAGTTCCTATCCTTTTTCCATTAAAATAAATTCCTCTGTGACTCACGATTCCTTCAGTTATAAATAGAACCATTCTCTTATTTATGTTCGATTCAATTTCTTTTTGGAGGGCTTGCTTACCAATGAAATTATCTTTATTCATATCGATAGCAGCCTTGAAAAGAGGAGCATTTGATGGAGTGTGGAATTTATCATATTCGCTTCCGTTCAAAGGTAAACCGAAATTTCCTGCAGAAATCCTGTTCTCATCACGCCCGCCAAGTCCAACCACCAATCCTTCAAGTTTCAGAGCTTCCAAGGCAATCCTTTTAAATTGTTGTTCAGCAACTTCAACAGGAACATACAGTTCCCAACCCCAGCGATTCGTATAACCTGTTCGGCTGATAATGTAATGAGCACCTTCAAAATCGAACTCATTAAAGGTAAAAAATCTCATATTCTTTTCCGGTTTGTAACGATTTTTCACTACAGACTCACCGAATAATTTGGTCACCAATTTATACGAAAGAGGACCTTGAATATCAATTTTCACAAGCTTATTTGAAATATCTTTTACATCAACATCTTCCCCATCTTTCTTAAAGGAGACGATATAATCCGCATCTGCTAAAAGGTTTCTCTCTTCATCTGTAATATCGTGCCCGGCATTGATAACTAAAATAAAATTTTCATCTGCTAACCGCATAATTATCAAATCATCCAGAACTGTTCCTTTTTCAGTAAGAAGAAGTGAATATTTGCATTGTCCGATTTTCATCTCAGCAACATTAGCAGGTAAAACTCTATGCAGAAGTGTGACAGCATCTTTACCTTTAAACTGAATTTGAGCCATGTGATCAATATTAAAAATCGCCACTTTTTCGATCGCTTTAGCTTCTTGCAGAATAGAAGTTAAATAATTCACAGCCATATCATACTCACCGAAATTGCTTCTTTTAATCGGTTCGTATTGTTTTCCCAACCTTTCTGTTAAAAGTTTTTGATACCAATCTTCAACTTCATATAAAGCGGTTTTTCTGGGATTTTCTGGAAAATCAAATCCAATCTTTATCATCTGATACTCCAATAATTATTATTTTTTGATTACTTATTTAAGAATGTATTTTTTTTGTAAAGATTAAAAAAGGAGAAAGGAAAAAGGAGAAAGGAAAAAGGAGAAAGGGAAATTACAAATTATAAATTACAAATAAATCACAAATCCCCAAATAACCAAATCCTCTTTTGCCACAGACTGACACAGAAGAACACAGACAAAAAATATTAAAAAAGTCAGTGTTCGGTCAGTGAAAGTCAGTGGCAAAATCCCCAAATAACCAAATCTCCCAAATTATATCTCCAACCATTGCGAAGGTTCACAAGAAAGAAAATCTTTGTGGGAAACCATTCGTAAGGTATTTTCCCGATTCAACCAGTTCAACCAGTTCAACCAGTTCAACCAGTTCAATCTTCAAATGATTATATCAACAAATTAAAAATTGGATTTCCATCTTGACATTAATCATTTGCTTATATTTGTTATCTCAGTTTAGAAAAGTGATTTTCTTTGGGAGTAA
>JAUWNO010000096.1 GCA_030612605.1 Armatimonadota bacterium | reverse complement strand
ACCAAAGCACCGACTTTGCTCATGGGATATTCGTCCTTTGCGTTTCCGCCCTGGTATGAGTGAGAATTGCCTGTGCAGTTTCCGCAGATTCTCCGCTTTCCAGGGCATAGTAGTATCCCATATATCCTTGAAGCTTGGTGTATTCTTTCTCATTTATCATCAGGGTAACCAGGTCTGCCTTGCAAAGATAAGCAGCTCGAAGCGAGTTTTTTTTATCCGTTTCTTTTAATTCTAAATTATTGTTTAGGAATTCCACGATTTTCATGATGCGTTCTGTCTTTTCATAAATAGTTCCAAGTCCGGATTGGAAAGTAACATCTTTTAATTTTGGCACATAAGATTCCAAAGGCTGTTTTTTATCTTCATTATAATAAAATGCCGCATCTTCCAAACGTGCTTTGATAACTCTTTCATTTCCCAGTTTTATCAGTTCGGAATTCTCAGGATTTCCATTTGAGATAAAAACGAATTTATTAATTAGCTTCTTTTCCTTATTAATAACAGGGAAGTATTTTTGATGTTCGGATAAAGTTGAAGTGATTACAGCTTTGGGAAGGGTTAAATATTTTTCATCAAATTCTGCAATTATTGCAGTTGGGAATTCGACCAAGTCCGTAACGGTTTCTAAAAGATTTTTATCTTCCATGATGTTTTTAGAGGAATTTTCAAAAAGCAAATTTATCTGCTCAACTATCATTTTTTTTCTTTCATCACGATTTACGATCACAAAAACAGATTTTAGTTTCTCTTCATATTCATTCACAGAGTTGATTTTTATTGGATTTTTTAGTTTCTGAAAGCGATTGCCAAAAGAGATATTTACGGTTTTAATTCCGTTAAATTCAGCAGGAATAACTTCGCTACCATAAGTAGCAAGCAGCCAGCGTATCGGTCTGGCAAACGAAAATTGCTGAAGATTCCACCTCATTTTTTTTGGGAAGGGAATTTCCTTTATAACATCTTTAATAAATTCAGATAGAATCAGTTTTGTATTTTTTCCCTGTTTTTGGATTTTCAGGGCAATTTTTTTGCCTTTTTTTGTTTGCTTGAAATAGATCTTTTTTTCATAGACTCCGTTCAGGAATCCCAAAGCAGCTTTTGTCAGGTTTCCGTTTTCATCAAAAGCTATGTTTTTTGCAGGTCCGATTTTTTCGATAATTTCATCTTCCTGCTTTGTTTGTAAATTAATGACTTTAATTGTCAATCTTCTTGGTGTGGAAAAGGTGCTGATTTCTTTATAAGAAAGTTTTGCTTCTTTTAGTTTGGATGCAAAATATGATTCGAGCTTATTTACTGCGGCTGAAATATAGCCGGCAGGGATTTCTTCCGTACCTATTTCATATAAAAAATCTTTTGTTTGCATCATATCCACCTGAATTTTTGGGGAAAACAAAGTTTTTATTTTAATATTTATTGTCTAACTTTTTATATTATGAAACCCAAATAATTCCATAAAACAATTGCAAACCTTTCAAGTATTTTTTAAAATAGACACATAAAAAATCAAAACTTGACAAAAAAGTATCCGTGAACAGTTTACGCAATAGTTTTGCGACTCATTTACTGGAGAAGGGAGAAGATTTGAGATACATAAAAAAATTATTAGGACACAAAAATATCAAAACAACCGAAATTTATACCCATATAACTTCAAAAGCAATGAAAGGAATAAAAAGTCCTTTGGATGAGATGAATTTCGAAGGTGACAATTAATGGCGTGATAAATTAAATTTTATTTTATCACGCCATAAAATACCGTAACCATAATTAGTTAGACGCCATAAAATGATTGGCGGGGCATACAGATGTTAGCAGCAACATAGAAAAATTGGAGGGAAAAATGAAGAGATTAAAAAAACAATTGTTGGTTATTTGCGGAATTGTCTTGGTGATAATTATTTCAAGCTGTGGAGTTCCTCAGGCTGATTATGACAAATTGAATACGGAAAATGAACAACTAAAAACTGAAAATGAACGACTTATAATAGAATTAGACGAATGCAAATATGGTGCAGAAAAAATCGTTGCAGGAGTTTATAAAGCATACGCAGAAAAAAGATATACGATTGCTCGACAAAATATTAAGATGTTATATGATAAACATCCTGAATCACCCAAAAATAAAGAACTCAAGCAATTATTAAAAAAAATTGAAAAAGAAGAATTGGCAGAGAAAAAAAGAAAAGAGGATGAAGAAAAAGAACGAATTAGATTGGCAAATATTAATAATACGGGGATTTGGAATCTACGTCACTATGTTGATGATTTTGGTGAACCAACTAAAAAAGGATATATTACAAATAAGTCCGTAATTCAAGGTATTTTTAGTAACACCGCAACGCAAAATTCAGCATTAAATGTTTATTTTATGATTCCTAACTTATCTGAGATTTCAATAATGCTTTTTGAGTATGCAGGCAATAATCCTGTTAAAACATTTTCTGATAAAAGTTATCAGGTCTTAATTCAAGACAAAGATGGAAATCGCCAGAAATTAAGAGCAGTAAATTTTTCTGATAGACTTAGTTTTATTGATAAAACAACATCAATCAAAGTGCATAATATTTTATTGAAAGGTGGAACTATAAAATTTAAGATCATTGAGGCTGACACACCAACGACTGAATACGAGTTCACAATTCAAAATGCTGATTGGTATCAAAACGCTTATAGTAAACTTATTAATGATGCTTTTCCACCTGAATTGATAAAACAACTTTTAAAAGAAATTGAATGAAAAATTATATTACTTTAATTATTTCTCCCATCTTGTTTTTAGCTTCGTGTAGTATTAATAACAAATCTATATCAACAGGAATTTATTTCTATAAATTGGAAGTGAATGGTAAATCCGAAGCTGTGAGAAAATGTTTACTTTTGAAATGACAAAGATGCTGCTAACAAACGTGTCAGCGGGTAAGCTGGGTGGTTTGTTTGGGCTGAATCGTACCGATTCAGGTTTGGTCGGTTTGTTCGGTCGTGATCGTTCCGATCCCGCCGCACACGCCAAACATTACACGAAATTAAAAAATACCATCAGCCGAAATTGTAGTTTAAAAATTTATTGAAAAAAAAGAGAATTATATTTTCTCATAATTACTCGAACTCACCCCAAACCCCTCTCTTCAAAACAAGAGAGGGGCTTTTATGAGATGAGACAAAGAAAGCAAAAGGTTACTTGAGAAGCAACATTTTACGGACAGACAATAATTAAAATGAATATTTAAGTGAGACTTGATTCACATAACCAAGATCGCCGTAAGAAATAATCGCATAATCGATAGTGTATTTCTGCCAGTTTATGCCAAAACCAAAAGAGAGTCCGGAAAATATTTCATGGTCTCCGCCAGCTTGCCAATCTTTCGCATTAGATTTGTATCCGCATCTTAAAGCAAGGATTTCGTGAATTTGATATTCCACGCCCAAACGACCGGAGAAATCGAATTCCAGAGGTTTGTAAATATCCAGGGTTGCATAGAATTTTTCATCCGGATGATAACTGAAACCAGCAACAAAAAGCTGTGGCAGTTTTTCCTCATATTCGTTTACAGTGTAATAAGTAAGCTGTTTACCAATATTTTTTATGGCGATTCCCACTTTCAGGTTTTCATTTGTAGTTTGATGTAAAAGCGAAAGATCGATAGCAACAGCAGAACCGACATATTCGTCTAGGGATTCCTGCAGATATTTTAGATTAATTCCCAAATCCAGAACATCGAGTACTTTACGGCTGGCACTCACACCGAACAAAATATCGGATATTCCAAAAGTGCCGGCTGTTCCGGCATAATTGCCGTCTGCATCTGCCAAAGTTCTATCTTCTGTAGCTGTTAAGAATTGAGAGAAGGCAGCTAAAGTTATTTTATCATCATAAGGAAAAGCATAAACAATCGAACCGCATTGAATGCCATCGAAATAGCTCATATAAGTTGTGGAAATTTCTTTTGATTGGATTTGTGATAATCCTGCTGGATTAAAAAAAACAGCGCTGGCATCATTAGAAAGTCCGGTAAAGGCATATGCCATTGCTGCAGCCCTGGCAGAATAGTTCACTTTGAGGAAAGAAAATCCGCTTGTTCCTGCATCTTCGCTGATAGCAAAAATAGAGAAAGAAATAATTGCGATTAATATTATAGAAAAACTAGTTTTCATATTTTATCCTTTTTAAGATATTCAAAGCTTCTTCATTCGTAAGAGAATTCAAAAGTTCATTCCTGTTTTGCTCATTCCTGAGAAAATTAGAAATCAAACTTAAAGCTTTTGTATATTCCTGCTTCATAGTTTCCGGCACAGCAATCATAAACACTATTCTCACAGGCTCGCCGTCAATTGCGTTAAACGGCAGTTCATTGTCAAGCAGATAAACCAGAATTTTCAATTCTAAAACCGCATTGGAACGAGCATGAGGAATAGCAACAGATTTTCCGATTCCTGTGGACATAAGATTTTCACGTTCCATAACTGCTCTAAAAAAATCATCGAAAGAACTGATTATACCTTTCTCAAATAAAAATTCTGCCATTTCCGTTAAGCAGCTTTTTTTATCGAGAGCATAATATTTCAATTTAATTAAATCTAATGAAAAAAGTTCCATAACTAATCCTGTTTTATAGCTTTATTCTGCTATCAAAACAAATCATTTATTTCCTTGACTTTAAAAATAGTCAATTTTTTTTTGTGTTTCCAAAATTCAGGTTGAAAAAGGAGAGTATTAATGTTTTCAAAAAAATCAATTTTTAGAGCTATTATAATTTTAGTTCTAACGCTGCCATTCGTACTGATTGCCCAGAAAATTTCTGATGAGACGATCATTGCAGAATATGATGGCGGCAAGATCACAAAAGAAGAGCTTGAAGAACGAATCGAGAAAATACCCGCAATGTACAGGCAAAAATATTCCACCAATGAAGGCAAGGTCGATCTTCTTAACATGCTTGGCACAGAAGCGATATTTTATCAGGAAGCTCTTTCTATAGGATTGGAAAACGATGAAGAAGTTCTGCAAAGAATTAATTTGCAGCTCAAATCAGCTTTTTACAATGAATACAAACAAGATTTGATAGCCCAATTTATGCAAAGCGAAACAAAAAAAGAATATGAAAAACGTATTGCAGAGCAAGATGAAATAACTTTTGATTCTTATGTTGTGAAGGCTGGTGATAATTTACGAAAAATCGCTGGTTTAGATTCCATATATAAAGATGAATCAAAGTGGAAAATAATTTTTGAAAGCAACTCGGATAAACTCAAGTCTCCTGGCTTATTGAAAATTGGTCAAGTCCTGAGCATACCCCGCGCAAAAGAACCTGTGGAAATCAAATATGAAGAAGTCGAATTCGACGTTAGAAACACAATAACTCCGGAACAGCAAAGAGAAATGATCGATAAGAAAAAGCAGGAATTATTCACAAAATATAAGATTGAAATTATCAATTCTATTCTAGATTCGGTAAAAATAGAAGAAGTACTCGAGCAGAAGTATCCTGAAAATGAGAAGTTTATCTTAAGCTCAAATCCGGATTTGGAAAAATACCTGGCAGATTATCTGGAACTGAATGTGAAAATTGCTCCTCAAAAAATTCAAAGATTGCAAGATGCTGAAGGTTTGAAACGTATGGTTGAACAAGCTGTTGAATATGATGTTTTCTATCTGGATGCTTTAGATAAGGGATTGGATAAGAAGGAATCCCTCAAAGAGATGTCAGAGCAGATCAAGCTGAATATGATTTTGAGGACTACATACAATCGGTTAGTTGTGGAAATCATCCCAACTGCAGATGAAGATTTGAGAAAATATTATGATGAGAACATCAAAAAATTCAGCACGAATCCTTATAGGAAAATTCAGGCTTTTGTTTTTGAAACTGAAAAGCAGGCAAAAAAAATGCGGAAAAAAGTGAAAAAAGCTCTGAAGAAAAATGACGAAGAAACTATTGCCGGCATCATTGAAAATTCTGCTTATCCTCAAAAGGATGGAATAATCGATCACATTTATAATAATGATATTGTTCCCGGTTTCGGCAAAGATAAAGAATTCTGTAAAGCCATCTGGGATGCAAACCCCAAAAAACTCAGCAAGATTTCTCAAAATTCCAAAGAAGAGTTTCTTTTTTTTAAGATACTGAAAGACAGCCTGGCAATTGCAACACCATTCGATGAAGTAAAAGATAACATCAAAACAACAATGGTAAAAGAGATATCGAGAGAGAATTTTGAAAACCTGAAAAAGGAATTGGAAGCAAAATATAATCTTAAGAAATATCCTGATCGACTTTTGGTAAAACTTACAGTAGAAGAATATTTTAATAAATCTGAAGAATCCCAGAAAAAGAGACGATTCAAAGATGCGATTTATTATTATGATCAGATTATCAAGTTCTATCCCAACAATGTTGATGACTACAAAGCAATGTTTATGAAAGGATTCTTGTATGCGGAAGAACTGAACGAGAAAGAAAAAGCTATTGAAATGTTTAATGAATTGCTCGAAAAATATCCTGAAGGAGACCTTACTGAATCTGCCAGATTTATGGTTGAAGAACTTTCCGGCAAGACCCAGGTTTTTGAAGAAATTGAAGGAAACAAATAATTTTATTAATGTCACATAAATTTATTGAAACAGACCTCATCCCCTAACCCCTTCTCCTGCAAAGAGAAGGGGAATTAAGACTTCCTCTCCTCTCAGGAGAGGATTAAGGTGAGGTTGAATTCATAAGTAGATAAAGGAGAAATTATGTTTTTTAATGGTAACGAGTTAAGACAAGTTTTTCTGAAGGCAAAAAAAGAGCGTTTTGGCATTGTTGCTTCCAATGTGGTTTTTGATGGTGTTATTCGCGGAGTTCTTCAAGGTTATGATGCTCAGGGTTCGGATGGGCTTTTGCAGATGAGTTCCGGAGCAGTAAAATACGCTGCCGGTAAAAGCAAAGACATTAATGTCGGTGCCCAAATGATTTCTTCTATGATTAAAACACTTTCGCAACAATTTATTAAATCCGGAGTTGGACTTCACATCGATCACGCTACCCCGAATTATTTTGATTTTGTTGTCTATTGTATCGAGAATAATCTTGTTTCCTCTGTTATGATAGATGCCTCCAAAGAAGATTTTGAGGAAAATATCCGCATCTCATCAGAAGTAGTAAAAATAGCACATAAATACGATATCCTGGTTGAAGGTGAGATCGGTTATATTAAAGGTTCCGAAGATGAAATCGTTTCCGATACAGAGCTTTACACCCAACCGGAAGAAGCCCTGGAATATGTGCAGAAAACCAATGTTGACCTTTTTGCCGCTTCAGTGGGTACGAATCATGGAGTTACCAAAGGTGCTCAGGTTACATTGAAATTAGACCTTATCAAAGAAATTGATGAGCTGCTGGTTCAAAATGGTGTGGAAAGAGGAATCGTTTTGCACGGAGCTTCCGGTTTAACTGCCTGGCAGCAGCAGGAAGCAATTAAAAACGGTGTTGTAAAAATCAATAAAGATACACGCTATCAGATGGAAATGGCAATAGCAGTTCAAGCTTATTGGGAAAAAGAAAAAGATGCTGTTGTGAGACCGGATAACATAACTGAAGAAAAGTATTTCCAGGATAAATCCAGGTTTGACCCGCGTAAATGGATGGTCAAAGCGGAAGATGCAGTTCAATCTGCTGTAGAAGAGCTTGTGCAAATTACATACAGTGCCGGCAAATCGATTCTTTTGTAAAAAA
>JAUWNO010000455.1 GCA_030612605.1 Armatimonadota bacterium | reverse complement strand
TTCATATGATTTTTAAGCTGATTGATAAAATGCCTGATAAGGGTGAAGTATATACAAAAACACCAAATCCGTTCAAGTGGAATATTCCGGAAGGCGATGCATATGTAAGATGACAATCTTCACGTGGTGAACTGGGACTATACATAGTGAGTGATGGTGGAGATAAGCCTTATAGAGCTCATTTTAATACGCCATCATTTAATCATGGCTTAACAGTTTTGGAAAAAGTACTTGTGGGTGAGAGTATTTCTGATGTGGGGAATATAATGATCAGTTTATATGTTGTTCCTCCGGAAATAGATAGGTGATTCTAAATATGAATGATTGTTTATTACCTTAAAAATGATAATTAAGGAGAATAGGTATCAAGATGTCTAAAACAAGTTATTTAAATCCATTCAAGGCAATTAAATATCTGTTTGATAAGCCGCAAACATTACGATATCCTTTTGAAACAAAGGAGATTGCGGATAGATACAGAGGATTTCATAAAAATGATTGGGAAAAGTGTACGGGGTGCGGAAATTGTGCTGATATCTGTCCGAATAAAGCGATTACGATGGTGAAAATAAGTCAATTGGAAGCAAAACCTGAAAAAGGTATAAAAGATGAAAGACCGCAGCTTGATTATGGAAGATGTTGTTTCTGTGGATTGTGTGTGGATATTTGTCCCCCTGGGGCTCTGACTCTTACAAAAGATTTCTTTCATATCCATTTTGATACTAATACATTCACCTTTATTCCGAAAGATGAAAAAGTTGATAAAGAAACTTATAAATCCGAAAAAGATTACTCGATATTTCAAGCAAGTCTCACCCATCGTAAAGAAAATTACGACGGATTCTCACCTGATATGCGTTATGCTCTATTTGAACCTGATAGAGTGGAAATGCCTGAAATTATGCCGGATGAAAGGAAACTTTCATTTATTGAGCAGGTTATCGGATATAACAAAGAACAGGCAATGAAGGAAGCTGAACGTTGTTTGGAATGTAAACTTTGTGAAGATGCCTGTCCTGCAAATTTAAAAATATCAGAATATATTGATGCAATTTACCAGGATAAACCAAAAGAATCACTTGAAAAGATATATGAGGATAATCCTATTCCTTCTATTTGTGGAAGAATATGTATGAAGCATTGTGAAGATGCTTGTTCTTTGCGTATCAGAGGAGAAGCGCTTGCCATTAGATGGCTTAAACGATATGCTGCTGATCAGATAAAGAATTTTAAAGAAGAACTTGAGATACACCCGGGTGAACCTACAGGAAAGAAAGTTGGAATCATTGGTGCAGGACCAAGCGGATTATCATTGGCATATTTTCTACGACTTCAAGGTCATGAAGTAACTGTGTATGATGAGCTTCCTGGCGGTGGTGGAACTGTTAGAATAGGTCCGCCAACTTACAGATTACCTCTTGAAGCTATTGATAAAGATGTTAATTATATAGAATCTCTCGGAGTTAAATTCAAATTTAATACTAAAGTAGGAAAAGATATTAAATTTGAAAAAATATTGAATGATAATGATGCTATATTTATTGGAATAGGAAACACTGTAAGTTTTTCCACAAGAGTAAAAAATTCAGAAAAATGTGAGCTTGCTCTTGATTTTCTGAAAGATAATAAGATAGGAGAGCAAAGAAAAGTGGGAAAAGAAGTCATTGTCATTGGTGGCGGAAATGTTGCAATGGATGTTGCTCGAGAATCCATAAGGCTTCAGCATATGCAGTATCCCGATGAAGAAGTGACAACTAAAACAGTTTCATTAGAAGATTGGAATGAATTACCGGCATCTGAAGAAGAAGTAAAAGAATCAAAAGAAGAGGGAATACAATTTAATCCTGCTTGGGGACCAAAAGAAGTTATCCTTGATGCTGATGGAAATATTAAAGGACTGCTATGCAAAAAAGTAAAATCAGTATTCGATGAGAAGGGAAGATTCTCTCCAAAATTTATTGAAGGTGTGGAAAAACTTCTAAAAGGTGATATGATAATCGAAGCAATCGGACAGAGACCCGATTTTTCATTTCTTCCGGATGAACTCAAAGATAGGCTAGAGTTCACGAAGAGAAAAAAGGTCAATGTCGATGAAAATGGTATGACTTCGATTCCAAAAATTTTTGCTGGTGGTGATATTGTTAATTTAAATTTGGATGCAGTCACTGCGATTGCAGATGCAAAAGTTGCTGCAAAAGGAATAAACAGGTTTTTATCTAAT
>JAUWNO010000252.1 GCA_030612605.1 Armatimonadota bacterium | reverse complement strand
TATGCCTTTTCTTCCTTCAGAAGATGAATTCAATCCTGCAGATATTGCCATGAAATTCTTTCCAAATCCTGTTAATCCAAATTCAAATTTGAATATCTCTTTCAATATTTCCAAACCTTCGCAAGTTTCAGCAAAAGTTTTCAATATTAAAGGACAATTAGTTAAAGATATTTCCAAGAATAGTTTGGGAAAAGGAATTTACAATTTGGTTTGGAATGGAAGAAATAACCGGAACGAACAGGTAGCATCCGGAATCTATTTTATAAAAATTGAGATTAATAACAGGATCATTTCCGGGAAGATTTTATTAATGAAATAAGGACTTATTATGGATAAAAATTTGTTAATCAAAATGGCAAAGGAAGCATCACAAAATGCTTACGCTCCCTTTTCCGGATTCAAGGTGGGTGCAGCACTTCTCACAAAATCCGGCAAAATTTTTACCGGATGTAATGTGGAAAATTCCTCTTATGGATTATCAAACTGTGCGGAGAGAACCGCTGTTTTTAAAGCTGTTTCCGAAGGAGAAACAGAATTTTCTGAAATTGTTATCTATGCTGATTCTGACAAGATTTTTTCTCCTTGCGGTGCGTGCAGACAAGTTTTATCTGAATTTAGTTCTGACCTAACAATAACAATAATTTCAAATAAAGAAACAATTGAAACTACAATAAACGAACTATTACCTCTTAAATTTACTTTACACAAAAATTAAAAAGAAATATTTGCATCAAACTCAAAATATATTAGTTTTTTTGTAAAAATATCAAACGGAGAAAACAATGGATTATGATGTTGCTATTATTGGCGGAGGACCGGCAGGTCTTACTGCTGCTATTTATACCTGTCGTGCAGGCTTAAAAACAGGTGTTTTTGAAAGTGGAATAATTGGTGGAGAGGCAGCTTCCACTGAACTAATTGAAAATTATCCTGGTTTTCCAAATGGTATTTCAGGATTGAAGTTAACTGAAAATATGGCAACTCAAGCAAAGAAATTTGGTGCAGAAATTATTACTGATAGAGTAGTTACAATCGAAGACAATCCTTTTCCAAAACATGATGGATACAAAATAATCAATACAAATTCCGGACAAATTAAAGCTAAAGCGATAATTATAACAGTGGGCACCAGGCCTAAATTATTGAATGTAACTGGCGAGAAAGAATATAAGGGTCGCGGTGTTTCTTATTGTGCTACCTGTGATGGTTTCTTCTATAAAAATGAAAAAATTGCTGTTATTGGTTGCGGAAATTCTGGAATTCAAGAAGGACTGTTTCTCTTAAGATTTGTAAAAGAAATTGAGTTTGTTGAATTTCTTCCTCAGCCTACTGCTGAAAAGGTTTTACTTGATAAAATCAAAAAAAACAAGAATGTAAATTTCCATCTTAATAATAAATTAATAAGTATTAATGGAGATGGTAAATCAATATCTTATATCAAGATAAAAAATAATACCACTAATGAAACAAAAAAAATAGCTGTTTCCGGCGTTTTCATCTATGTTGGACTAAAACCTAATACAGATTTTTTAGAAGGACTTATTCAAAGAGATAAAAATGGATACATTATTGTTGATATGAATCAAAACACAAATGTTATCGGTGTCTTTGCCGCTGGAGATGCAACGATTGATACTGTTAAACAGATTACAACTGCAGTAGGATCAGGAGCAAGAGCAGCTATTAATGCAGAAAAATGGATTTCCGAAAATAAAGAAAATTAAAAATCAACTCAGTTTTTTCGACTCGTAAGGAACGATCCCGATTTTTCGGGAAGAAAAAGTGAGTATTCAAGCTACCTCGAGTCGTCGTCGCAAGCTCCCCCGATACATTCATTCTTCTTTACTGGGTAAACTTACAACTCGAAAAGGCACTTTACGAACAGACACTAATTGATCTCAAATTTTTTAATTTTTTTCCCCTCCGAATATAATATTTTCGGGTTTTCCGGAGAACCATTTTTCTTGATCTTATCGCTATCGTTATCTTCTACCAATCTCCAGATCTCCCAGGATTCACCCTCACCATCAATGCAAAAAGTGACTTTTTTGCTAACAAAATCATCGATTATGAACTGAATCGAACTGAGTGGCTCAGCTTTAGTAACAGGTATGCAAAATCTTTTCCGTTCATAAACGTATTTCTCTTTCGCCATTATACCTCCAACCTTTTTTTAATTTATTTAAAAGAATTCTGCAAAATGAAAGAAATCTAAGAAATTAATTTTTTTTTTTAATTCCCACGTTTGCCCTCATCCCCTCACCCCTTCTCCCAAGAGGAGAAAGGGAATTCTATCTTCCTCTCCTTTTAGGAGAGGATCGAGGTGAGGTTAGAAAACAATTTATTCCACAGAACTCATCAATCTATTCAAAAATACTTCTTTCATTTAAATATTTCAAAATCAATCCAACCGCTAAAACATTAAATAACAGGTTGGAACCACCGTAACTGATGAACGGTAACGGAATTCCTGTTGTAGGAATAATTCCGATATTCATGCCAATATTTACAACAACCTGAAAAGATAAACAAGCTAAAATTCCAACCGACGCATAATACATCTCTTTTCTCTTCAGTTTATTCAGATTTTTTGCTATTCTCATCAGGAACAAGAAAAAAAATATTAATAGAATTACGCAACCAAAAAAACCAAATTCTTCACCGATTACAGAAAAAATAAAATCTGTGTGATGTTCCGGTAGAAAATGCAGGTTTTTTTGTGTTCCAGAAAGGAATCCTTTTCCAAAAAATCCGCCTGAACCAATAGCTATTTTCGATTGAATTATTTGGTAACCGGTTCCAAATGGATCCCGCATAGGATCAATGAATGATAATATACGATTTCGTTGATATTCCCTAAGATTATTCCAGAAAATTGGTGTGATAAAAAAGATGAATGAATTTATCACACCCGTAAAACCAATGGCAACATAAGATAGTTTATTCCTGAAAAGAAGGTAAAGCAGCAGCAGCAAGTAAACAAAAAAAAGTGCTGCGGAAAACGATGTGATAATGCTCAAAAACGGGCTGATAATAAGCAGCAGATAAAATTTCGGCAAATTGGAAGAAGCTAAAATTGCAAATAAAAACACTCCGAATGTCAAAGCTGTTCCAAGATCCGGTTCAAATAATATTAAAATTGTCGGCAGTATTAAAATTATAAAAGAGCGAATCAACATCTGCCACTCAGATATGTACGGCTTGGAAATCAACTTTGCAATCAAAAGAATTGTAATAAGCTTTGCCATTTCAGAGACCTGAAAACTGATGGGACCAAACAATAGCCAGCGATGAGCTCCTTTAATCTGAGGCATGAAGAAAACCGCTATCAACAATAATATGCTTATCATATAAAGAGGAATGATCAGAAAATCGATAACAGAATAAGGAACTTTCATCAAAACAACAAAAGCAACTAAAGAAATTATTATCCAGATTATTTGCTTTTTATAAAAATCTTCTGTTTGGAACTCATCACCAATTTTTGTTGTCGAGGCTGAATAAATCGCAATTACACCAAAAATTAGAAGACAGATTAACAAAGCGAAAACAAACCAATCAAATTGTCTTAATTTTTTCAACATTTCTATTCTTCTAAATCATTTTTTATTTTATTATAGAAATCAACTATTTTTGCAGCTACGGGTGCAGCTACTCCGCCACCGGAACCACCATTCTCAAAAAAGACCACAAAAGCAATCTCCGGCTCTTCCCACTTTGCATATCCTGCAAACCAGGCATGAGTTTCTTCACCCATATGATTTTCTGCAGAACCAGTCTTGCCATACACTGTCACACCCTCTACTCCGGCTGCTGTCCCGGTTCCATAACTTTCATTCACTGTCTTGTAAAGCGCAGTTTGGATGAGATTTAAATTATATTCCGAAACCGGTAATTTTTTTTCTCCAACAGAAATCGCACTCGTTTTATCTTTCTCAATGGTTTTCTTTACAAGATGCGGCTTAATCCATTTGCCTTCATTTGCAATGGCTGCAAAGTATGAACAAACCTGCAAGGGTGTAACTAATAATTCTCCCTGACCAATCGAAATATTTACTTTGGGTCCAACTATTCCCACAAATTTCCCGTAATTTTCAAAGTAC
>JAUWNO010000335.1 GCA_030612605.1 Armatimonadota bacterium | reverse complement strand
CGAAAAAGATGTTATTGTTGAGATGAAAACTGAGGAAACACACCCTCATATAAAAAATGATTTTAATTGAAAAGATGTGCAGTTAGCTAAATATAATCGCTAAAACACTTGACCTTCAAAACCGGTATTTGGAATTAGTTTCCCGAAAAAAAAGAGGAAATAATGTTAAATATAATTGGTGCTCTTATAGCTTTGGGAATCCTGGTAGCTGTTCATGAAACAGGTCATTTTATAGCAGCCAGATTTTTTGGAGTGGAAATCGAGAAATTCTCCATAGGATTCGGTCCTAAACTACTTTCATTTAAAAGGAACAAAACCGAATATCGCATTTCCCTGATCCCTTTTGGTGGGTATCTGAAAATGAAAGGTGAAAATCCTGATGAAGAAATTGAAGATGCTGAAAATTCCTTTCTGACAAAGAAATGGTGGAAACGTGCAATAATCGCTTCTTCCGGACCTTTCGCAAATTTTCTTTTTGCTCTTATTATCTTCATTGCTACATTTGCAATTGGCAAAAATTACCAAGACCATTTTCCAATTGTGGGAATAACTTCAATTTCAGATTTTGTGCAAGAGAACGATCAAATCCTGAAAGTAAATAATAATGATATCTATTCCTGGAGTGAGATAATCAAATTTACAGAATCGGATAAAACCAATATTTATGAAATCGAACGTGAGGGTGAGAAACTAATTCTCGAAAATTTGGATATTGAACCCCAAACCTGGATGTCTGAAATCCTACCTTTTGCTCCTGCAATTATCGGAGAAGTTTATCCCGGATTACCTGCTTATCAGGCTGGTTTGATGGAAAATGACGAGATATTATCTGTTGACGGCATCCAGGTAAATAGCTGGTATGAAATGCGGAACCTGGTTAAAGAAAACATTAAGACATCCCTAATCTTTGAAATTAAAAGAGATGGAAAAATTTTTGAGAAGAGCATTGAATTGGAAAAGAATATCCTCTCCAATAACAAAATGATCGGAATTGTGCAATGGATGCCTTTGAAGATGAAGGAGACTTTTAATCTATTTGAATCTATCGAACTGGGCACAATAACTACTGTAAATTTTGTTTATCTGAATTATTCAGCACTTTTCAAGCTTTTGGCTCATCCGAGTGAATTCAGAAAAAATCTGGGTGGTCCTGTGATGATTTACACGATGTCCCAGCAAACTGCTAAAAAAGGTTTGGATTCAATCTTAACATTTGTAGCTGCCATCAGCATTTTGTTGATGATTATGAATCTGCTTCCCATTCCAATTTTAGATGGAGGTCACATTTTTTTCTGTTTTATCGAAGGAATTTCACAAAAATCTTTATCTCTGAAAACTCAAATAGCTTTTCAACACCTTGGATTCATGATCCTTCTAACGTTAATGTTTTTCGCATTCTTCAATGATTTTAACAGAATTTTCAAAAGAAATATCTCCATACGGGAACAGTCCGAACAAACAGAAGCTGTTAGGTAGGAACAAAATGTTTTCGGAGGATTTATTTTTGAATTTAAGTTAGAAGCTACAAGTGGAAATGCTCGAGCTGGAATCATTCGGACTGCTCACGGAAACATTCAAACTCCAATTTTTATGCCTGTAGGAACACGAGCAACTGTTAAAACTTTATCTCCATCCGAACTTGAAGATATCGGAGCACAAATAATCCTGGGAAACACATACCATCTTTATCTGCGTCCGGGACACGATTTAATAAAAAAAGCCGAAGGTCTGCACAAATTCATGAGTTGGAATAAACCAATCTTAACTGATAGCGGTGGTTTTCAGGTTATGAGCTTGAAAGGATTGAGAAAAATCACTCCTGAAGGGGTTCGCTTCCAATCTCATATTGACGGAAGTTACCACATGTTCACGCCGGAAAAAGTGATCGAAATACAAAACGCTATCGGTGCTGATATTATCATGTCGTTCGATGAATGTCCTCCCTATCCTGCCACAAAAAAATATATTGCAGAATCTTTGAAAACAACATTAGATTGGGCAAAACGAGGAAAAGAAGCTCATGAAAATCTAAACCAAACTTTATTTGGAATAGTGCAAGGCGGAATTTTTGAGGATCTTCGTGAGGAAAGCGCCAGGAAATTGATGGAAATAGATTTTCCCGGTTATTCTATTGGTGGACTGGCTGTGGGAGAATCCAAACAGGATCTGCTGAAAATAACCAAATTCCTGAATAACATCCTTCCCAAAAATAAACCCAGATATTTAATGGGAGTCGGCACACCCAAAGATATTCTTGATAACATTGGAAATGGGATCGATATGTTCGATTGCGTGATGCCAACCAGGAATGCCAGGAAAGGAACTGTTTTCACCAGTAACGGCAAACTCATCATCAAATCAGCTCGCTATAAAGAAGATTTCTCACCCATCGATGAAGAATGTAATTGTTATACCTGCAAGAATTTCAGTCGCGCTTATCTTCGTCATTTATTCAGTGTGGATGAACTTCTGGGGATGCGGCTCGCAACAATACATAGTTTGCACTTTTATATGGAACTTGTAAAATCTGCCAGAAAAGCAATCTTTGACAAAAAGTTCGCTGAATTTAAAAAAGCCATGGAACAAAAATTGCAGAACGAAACTTTAGGAAGATAATTCCTATGAAAAAGGTTAATATATTAATTTTAATTATTCTTATCTGTTTTCCTCTTGTTTCTCAGGAGGTTGTGAAAAAGCCTTTTAAAGCAGCAGTACTTTCTTTTTTCATTCCTGGTGGCGGGCAATTCTACAACGAATCATATTGGAAATGTGCAGCTGTTGTAGCAATCGAAGGTTCATTAATTGGGCTTTACACTTATCATTTTATTAAAGAGAATGATTATTTCGATAAATACGAAAAAACGTTTGATACAAATGATACAAAATATTATGATAAATATACAGATTATTATAATAAACGCCAAAATGATTTATGGTGGTTGGGAACAGTAATTTTTCTTTCGACTTTAGATGCATTTGTTGATGCCCATCTTTTTGATTTTGAAGAAAACAGGGAAAAAATTCATCTCAAATTTGAAGATAAAAAACTGATTCTATCTTATCGATTTTAAAAAATCATTGACGTTATAAAATTTAATTCTGTTATGGTTTGCAAAAAAGAGAGTGATAATTTTTGAAAGGAAAATTTGATTATGGAGATAGATAATATAGCTGCTTACCCAAAGCGAAATTTCGGTCTTGTTTTA
>JAUWNO010000336.1 GCA_030612605.1 Armatimonadota bacterium | reverse complement strand
GATGAGAAACCTTCTGAAACCAGCTTTAAAAAGTTTATTCTTATGCTGTAAAACCGAAACCGGAATTTCAGGAACAATTACCGTAATTCCATCACGCACATATTTTTGATAATTTAAATCTCTATCTTTTAAACTTCGTGCCTTTGCATTTTCGTGGTTAAGAAAAACCGGCATTCGCGAATAAAAAAGTTCAGGAACAAAAAACAATGGCACAATTCCTTTCCTGTCTTTGCTAAAATATAAATTCTTAAAATCATTTTCCAGAGGATAGATGTATGACCAGATTTTTTCTTCCTTTAAAAACTGGATGCTCACATCATTAAGTGCATAAACATTTTCGCTGGTAAAAATCCTTATTTTTGAAGATGATGAAATCATTAATTTCTGGGAAAGATGATTCAACATAAAATTTGTAATACCTTCTCTAAGATAAGTTTCTGCTAATTGTTTGAAGAAAATAAGGTCATCTTCAGGAATGAATTTCGGAAGCTGGATAATAATCTTATGAAGATTTTTCCTGAGAAAGTTTTTCCTGAAATCAAGCTCTGTCCATTCTAACTTTGATAAATTTAAAATCAAAAAATCGATTTTATCAAAGAAAATCTTTCCCAGCCATTTCAGCGAATCTATTCTTACAAAAAGCTCTTCTCTTTTCAAGATTTTATTCGAACCGATTTTTCCTAAAATGTTCTTCTTTTTTTCAGATGAGAGCTGCAATTTCAAACGTTTTCCCTGAAGGGTAAATTTGTTCTTGAACTTTATTTCTGCCAATCCAATCAGGAAAACCTTATCACCTTTATCTACTTTGATTTTATCAGTCAGAATTTTTACTGCTTCTCCGATTTCTATTTGAGAACATCTTTTTTCATCTTTCCACATTTCCTTTATTTTGATTGCTTTAGCATCGCTTCCTGTTTCCGGAAGAATTCTCAAACGATCCATGATTTTTAGTTTGTGAAGAGTTTTAAAAGAAAAAGAATCTGGAGTACTCTTTGCTATTTCACCAATATAAATGCCGATATAAGGATTTTTTGTAATCGCCTTCTTGATATCTCCACCTAAAAAATAAGCTGTTTTTTCTCTGCCAAAATCATACTTCAAGATTTCTTTTGCAGTCCCGATTTTTCGCGGATCATCAATTGCCATTCTGTATGCTCTGGCAACCTGATAAACATATTCTGCAGATCTCATCCTACCTTCGATCTTCAGACCGGAAATGTTCAACTTTAATATCTCAGGTAAAAAATCGATTAGCTGATTATCCTTTAAACTAAAGAAATAACCTGATTTGTTTGGTAAATGATAAATTCTGCGACAAGGCTGCCTGCATAATCCGCGGTTTGCACTCATACCTCCCAGAAAACTACTGAAAAGACATTCTCCGGAAAACGAATAACAAAGAGCACCATGAGCAAAAATCTCCAATTCAACGTTGGTTTTGCGACTGATTTTTTCAAGCTCATGAAAGGTAAGTTCTCTCGCTAAAATAATCCGTTCAAATCCTAACGAATCAGCGAAATTCACTCCAACAGAATTATGTATTCCCATTTGTGTGCTGGCATAAACAGGAAGATTTGAAAAGTACTTTTTCAGAAGATAATAAACGCCCCAATCCTGAATAATAATTGAAGATATTTTTGTTTGAGAAAGCAAATAAAGAATATCAAGAAGTTGAGGAAGCTCGTTATTTTTTATGAGAGTATTGAGAGTTAAATAGACTTTGATATTTAGCTGATTTGCTTCTTTGAGTAATGATTGTAATTGATTGGGAGTGAAATTGGGGGCTCTTCCACGCGCATTAAAATTGCGAAGTCCCAGATAAACTGAATCTGCACCACCTTCTACAGCAGCATAATACGATTCTGTATTGCCTACAGGGAGAAGAAGTTCAGGCTTCATTGAATTGTATTTAACTTTTTCGACTCGTAAGAAACGACGAGTCGAGCAAAAGCGATTGATATTCTATCTCGAGTCGTCGCAAGCTTCTTACGACTCGAAAATTCCGGGAGAAGTAGTAACTCGGGTTTCACAAGGAATTATCTTAGATATTGTTTAAGTTTTTTGTAAAAATTTTCATGGCTTCCAATTGAATATAAAAATAGTGTATTGTTTTTAATTTCATAAGAAAGTAATATAAGCTGTTTTCCGAAAGTAAATTTATAGACTCTTATGTTTTTTAGATCACCCTTTTTCAGTTCTCCAATTTTTGGATTATTGCAAATATTTTTTACTTGTTTATCTGTTTCTAATTGCAATTTCCTAGAAGATTTCTTTTTGAATTTAAGAAACAAATTTGAAGCTATAATTTTTTTCATTTAATATGTCCAAACTTATATTCTTGTCCGAAACCTGCTTCAATTTCTGCTTTTGCTTCCAGTGTTTCTTTAATAAAAGAAAGAGGTAAATCCGGATTTTCTTCAGAAAGAATAGCATCAGAAATGTATTTTTTAATTTGCTCAGAAACAGAACGATGTTCAATTTTTGCTTTGACTTTCAATTTTTTTTCTATTTCTTCTGGTAAACGCAAAGTTAGTACATTCATTACGACCTCCAATTTATGTATTCTATACGAATACAAACGAACACATTGTCGTATTAATGTCAAGTTTAATTTGTCATATCATGAAAGGATTTATTTAATAATTACTTTAACAGTACAACTGCAGTTGAAGTAATTCCTTTTTCATTACCGCTGATTCCCAACCCTTCTTCAGTAGTTGCTTTGATTGAGATATTTTTAATATTTGTATGAAGATCTTCAGATACATTTCTTCTCATTTGAAGGATGTATTTTTGAAGTTTTGGCTTTTGTGCACAAATAGTAGCATCAAGGTTTCCAATTTCAAATCCAGCTTTATCAAGCTTTTTGTAGGTTTCTCTGAGAAGAATCCTGCTATCAATATCTTTGAATTTTTCATCGGAATCCGGGAAATGCTGACCAATGTCGCCTGCTGCCAAAGCTCCCAAAATTGCATCTATAATCGCATGAATCAGCACATCTGCATCGGAATGACCTGCTAATCCAAATTCATGCGGGATTTCTACTCCACATAAAATTAATTTCCTGTTCCTTACTAATTTATGAACATCATAACCATAACCAATTCTCATAAATACTTCCTTTTTTTTTTATCCACGAATTACACGAATTAACACGAATTTTATTATTTCTTTTATACCCAGTTCAACTGATTCAACTGA
>JAUWNO010000438.1 GCA_030612605.1 Armatimonadota bacterium | reverse complement strand
ACCATAAATATGGAGAGAAAAAGAGCTGCAATAACTGTGGGTCGCATCAAAGTGTAAATATTTATTCCGCAAGATTTGAATGCAATTAGTTCATTATCAACTGAAAGTCTGCCAAAAGATAGAATCGTAGCCAAAAGAACAGCCATTGGAACAGTGAGAGCCAGCATAAACGGAAGACTTAATCCGAATATCGAGGCTATCGAAATAACATCGAGTTGTTTCTCGATTATCAGATTCAAAAGATCGATTATCCTATCCAGCAGCATCACAAAAGTAACTACAATAAGTGAAACCACAAAAGGTTTAAAATTTTCTTTCAGGATATAACGTTCTAATATTTTCATTTTTTTTTAGCCGCTAAGGACGCTAAGATTCGCTAAGTTTTTTTGATTCTCGTTCCAATGCTCCAGCGTTGGAATGCCGTCTCTGACGCTCCTGCGTCAAAACCATTCTGTCTCCACTTCTAACAACCCTTCCAAACCAGCATAATTTCTCGCACTCGAATATCTCCAATGAATATATTCATCTACATAACCGTGTTTAACCGGATTATTATGAATATATTCCACTTTCTGAGTCATCATTTCATCACCCTGTATTTGTTGCGGATGATTTCCTTCCTGCCATAATTGATATGTCCTGTCTTTCTTATGAGAAAGTTTATGAAATTTTAGTTGTTTGAGAATAAATTGATTATTTTGAATCTTAAAATAATTAATTATTTCTCGGGCTGAATAAGATTTAAAATCACCGATTTCCTTTGATAAATTTTCTGAAGAAGCAACTAAATGAAGATGATGCTCCATTATTACATACGCAAAAATTGTTAATCTTTTATTCTCCTGCAGAAATCTGAGCGAATCTAAAACAATATGAGTGACTTCAGGACTTCCGAAAATCGGCAACCAATTTACTATTGTGCAAGTTAAGAAATGTGGTTGATCATTTTCAAATATCTTGTACCTGGTTCTTGACATTGGTTAATCCTATTTTAACGCAGGAGCGTTAATCTTCCATTCCCACGCAGGAGCGTGGGAACGAGAAGTGAAAGGAGCGTGGGAACGAGAAGTGAAAGGAGCGTGGGAACGAGAAGTCATATAAATTTTTAACATTTATTATACCTTTGTGTCTTAGTGCCTTTGTGGTAATTACTTCCTAATCATCTTCAGAAATTCATCTTCAGATATTATTTTCACAGTTCCTATCTTCTGGGCTTTCCGAACTTTTGAACCCGGATTCGAGCCTACAATCAAATAATCTAAATTTTTACTTACAGCAGAAATAATTTTTCCTCCATACTTTTCAATTTCCTCTTTGATTTCATTCCTGCTGAAATTTTCTAATGTGCCTGTAATCAAAAACTTTTGTCCATCCAACAAATTATATTTTACAGTTTTCCCTGAATAAAAATTCAAACCTGCTTCTTTCAACTTTTGAATCGTTTGCAGACTCTCCTCATTTCTAAAAAAATCATAAACAGATTGTGCGATTTTCTCTCCAATTTCTTCAATTTCCAGAAAATCCTCATAAGATGCATTCTTCATTTGTTCTATATCGGAAAAATGGTTTGTAAGAATCTTAGAAGTACGAGCACCAACAAATCGTATTCCCAATCCAAATAGGAGCTTATGAAATTTCTGCGTTTTGGAATTCTCGATAGCTGCTTTCAGATTTTCCGCTGATTTCTTTCCCTGCCTATCCAAAGTTTGAAATTTATCAAAATCGATATGATAAATATCCTCGATTCGCTTTATCATCTTATTTTCCAGAAGCTGCTTTACAGCTACTTCTCCCAGTCCTTCGATATCCACAGCTTCCCTGGATGCAAAATGCTGAATCCGACGTTGAACCTGATCAGGACAATTAATATTATTGCAATAAGTTATAGCTCCATCAATTTCCTTTGATAAAGGAGTTCCGCAAACCGGACATTCAGTTGGAAACACGATCTCAGGAAAATTTTCTTCTCGTTTGGATTTATCAACTCTCAAAATCTTGGGTATAATTTCACCGGATTTGATAATCGTAACAAAATCTCCGAGCTTCAAATCCAATCTTTTTATCTCATCTTCATTATGCAGGGTTGCATTGGAAACGGTGGAACCTGAAATAAAAACAGGCTTCAATTTTGCCACAGGTGTAACTGCACCTGTTCTGCCCACCTGAAATTTCACATCGATAAGCCGGGTCTCCTTTTCTTCTGCTTTGAATTTATAGGCAATAGACCACTTTGGACTTTTTGCAGTAAATCCCAATTCCTTTTGCAAAGAGAAATCATCAATTTTAATGACAA
>JAUWNO010000066.1 GCA_030612605.1 Armatimonadota bacterium | reverse complement strand
TCAAGAGCATCCGGTGTTTCGTGTATCATCCAGAAAGCAAGTGCAAAATCTAAGCGAGTATCCAATCCTATCTTGTGCGATTCACACTGATGAGTTTCGATGATATCGGCAACTTCTGCTCTCTTTGCACGTTTCATCAATCTATCCAGCATTCCTTTTTGCATATCTACAGAATAGACCTTTCCTTTCTTACCGACCATTTTCGCCAGACCAATAGAGAAGCAGCCAAACCCACAACCGATGTCCATTACGGTCATTCCTTCCTGTATATATTCCTTGAACATTTTCTTTGGATTATGAATGAGATTTCTTAATGGATTATCAAAAGTGTAAGCCATCCAAACAGGGCAAACACGATTTTTATTTTTTTTCATTGTTTTTTCCTTTATTTATTCAACATGGGTGAAACGCGAAACCTATTTCATCAACAGCATTTTCCTGGATGCAACTGTTTTTCCATTTACGTTTAAGTGATACAAATAAATTCCTGAGCTGACTCGATTGCCATTGGAGTCTCTGCCATTCCAGATTACAGAATGGTAGCCTGCCTCTCTAAATTCATTAACCAAGGTTCTTACTTTCTGACCTCTGATATTATAGATTTCCAAACAAATATTACTGGGTTCTTTTAAAGAGTACTCAATGGTTGTTTCCGGATTGAATGGATTAGGATAATTGCTTCTTAGCTCTGTAACTGCTGGTAATAAATTACCATCACTTCCTACCAAATTAATGACTTCTATCACAACTGTATCGGGTTCAGAGTTGATCCGTAAATTATTATAGATTCCATCATCCACTATTAAAATAATATCGAATAAAGTATTTTCATCTACGTTTGGAGCAATAAATACTGGATTAACAATTGTTGAATCATTTAAAGTAATTTCTAATGGAGATATCCAACAATATGTAAGATCATCACTATCAGGATCATAAGAACCAGAGCCATCAAGCTGCACTATATCACCCTCATCAACTGTCTGATCAACGCCTGCATCTGCGATCGGTGCCTGATTGATATTCTCTACTGTGATTACAACTGTATCCGGGTCTGAACTTACACGCAAATCAGCACTGATACCATCATCAACTACCAAAATAAACTCGTAGGGAACGTCTACATTAGTCAGTACTTCTGGAGCTATGAATGTCGGATTAACTATTGTTGGGTCTGACAAAGTAATGCCTGCGGGTGCTGTCCACTGATAGGTTAACGGATCATTATCAGGATCAAAAGAATCAGAACCATCAAGCTGCACAGTTTCAAATTCTAATACTGTCTGGTCTTCTCCTGCATCTGCGATCGGTGCTTGATTAGAAATAAATTCATCTGCTCCGATATCCGGGTTTGTTTCATCTCGAAGATCATAATCAAAATCGGTTGTGATTCCTGTAATTGGAGTTCCTTCACCGATGCAACTGCTGGTTGAATTTAAGTGTAAACCGGGAAATATTAGATACGGGTCTCCGGAGAGAGAATTTACATCTCTTGGAGCATATCCGGGAGCTATTTGTAAATCTGCTAAAGTGTTGTAATCTGTAGTGCCTAATTGTGCTACATAGCGGTCATCGGAAGGGTCATCAGAGTTTACGGTTAAGAAATTAAAGTCACTTTCATCAAATGTTCCGGTTTTCATTTTAATGGCATAATGGTTATTTCCACCACCCGTTCTTTCGTTTATCAGAATATTATTTTTAAAAATATCACCACCAAACTCTGTGATAGTGTTAAAGCAATATGACGACCTGGAAATAGTGCTGATTCCACTCATATAAATTGTGTTATAAAAAAACTCGTTATAAGTATAATCAGTACTTGCACGATAAATTCCGTAAGCCTTATTCACAGTAGGTTCAGGACAGAGGTAGATGATATTATTATAAATCAGATTATGATGAGAATTAGTAGTTATAAATATTCCATAAGGCTTGGCAGTTGAAGAACACCATAGATCGTGAATGTAGTTATGATGGATTTTAGTTCCGTTGCAACTTGCTGAACCAGCCCTGATACCATAAGCAGAAGTGTTTCCCTGTATAGTATAGTAGATTTCATTTCCTTCAACATTACAATTTATCACATCAGTATAAATGTATATCCCATCTTTGTTAAAATCGTGAACATCATTTTTAACGATTTGGAAATCAACTAATTCTTGTCCGGGGTCACCATCCATCAAGATACCAAAAGTACTTCCTCCAATAACTTCACAATTATAAAGAGTAATCGCTTCCATACCAATCAGAGGTGCTCCGGCATTATAGGTGGAAAAGTACACCGACATAGACCAACCTGTGCGGTCTGTGTTATCTTCATTAAAAATTATCATATTCTTTATACTGCAATGGTCGGAACCGTTTGAAATCCAAATAGTCTGAACTTCAATATCATCTGAAGATCTCCAGCCATTTATTCTCATATTTCTGCTTTCATCACTGCTGCCATAAGGTGTACCATTAAAACTTATGTAATCTGAATTATGAATTCTAAAACCATAATTAAAGGTTTGTGTTAAAGTGATGTTTATCTCTACATTTGCATCGATATCAGGTTGGAATATAACAGGGTTATCGTTTGTCCCTGCAACATCGTAAATCATCAGGTTTTCATTTTGAGTGTAAATGCCATCACGAATCAGGAAGGTTACACCACCTGCTCCCACACCTTGAGAATTCAAATCATTGATGGCGGATTCGATTGTTTCATAATCAGGAGAGGTTCCCCCTATATACTTAATACCTGTAAGCTGTGCATGTGATAATGAGGGTAATAAGATTAGAAAGCACAGTAAACTCAATACGATAAATATTCTCATTGTTTTCATTTTTTCCTCCAAATTATATAGCTAAAACTTTTTAACTGGTTTTAACTTTTTAGTCAAACTTTTTTTTTCTTATTAAAATCATTTTTCTGATTCATAAATTTCATTACAAGAATAAATTTTTCAACAGCTTCTTCAATAGAAATTTTTACTGCTTTACAGGTTTTCGTAGCACCTGTGATCATTTTGATATTTTTCTTATCAGAATATCCGATAAACTGATTTAAGAACCATTTTCTTTTAACTCTTTTCACAAAAGATGGTGTATCTTCACTGGAAAGAATTTTGACTGATAATACCTTTCCTGTGTTATCCAAACTAATTCCGACATTCGTGAAACCTTCGTATCCAACCGGTTTGGAAAAATCGGAAGAGATGATGAAGAAGACGGGATTGCCTTCTTCATCATCGTATTGTGCGAACCTGAAATCTTCGAATGTGCAGAAAGTTATACTGTCGATTTTTGTCGAAGAATGAGCAAGCGAGATGAAATCTTCATTACTGATATCTGAATCAATTCCGAAAATTGTAAAAACTATGAGTAAAAATCCGACAATACAAATTGTTTTTTGCATATTCGTCCTCGTCAGTAATGACATTTTTTTTATGGAGTAAAACAACCGTGTTGTTTTTTGAGTTGCTTGCAACTCATCTATTTAAAGCAACTTTGTTGCTTGGCATCAACACGGTTGATGCACTCCAAAGTTATTTCAGCAAGATTTATCCTGTGAAGTGTGATACTATTTCAGCAAGATCATCTTTTTTGTTTGGGAAAATCCTGCTGCTTGTAGTTTATAGAAATAAATTCCGCTGGTAACCGGATTACTGTTATCATCTTTTCCATTCCAGACAATTGACGATTGATTATTGAAAATTGAATATTGTCTAATCTTCTGACCTTTCAGATTGTAAATTATTAACTCTGCGTTCTCTGTGTCCTCTGCGGTGAGATTAAAAGAAATCGTTGTTATCGGATTAAACGGATTGGGATAGTTTTGTAGATTGATAATTGTTTCTTGAATCAAATTGTCACTAATACTTACTGGAGAATAATTAACTACCAGATAAGGATGCAGATTAGGATTTGAATATTCTTTTGAATAGAATTTGCTGAATTTGTTTCCTGATACCGCTCTGATTACAAATCCATGATTTTCAATACCACTATTTGCCCATTCTTGAACAAGAGCAGTGATATCTACTTCAAACCACATACCATAACTTCCACCTTGACCACTAAAAGTATAAGAAGTCCATACATAAGAGTCGTATTGGATGTGTGTATGAGAGTCCCATGTCTCTTCATTCCATTCTTCAGTAATTGCATAAAAGTTTGTGGCTGTTGTTCCTGTCTGAGGGCAAGAAAAGAAACGATACAGATGTAAAGTTGCATCTTCAATAGTTGCATTTTCTAATTCATTTAAATCATACTGAATCATAATTCGTTCAAAATGATTTGGTGGTGGAGGACACTCAGCCACCCATAATTGTGTGGTTGTGGGGGGTGTGGTTGGATGTTCAACATCTGTGTACATGTCATCACAGGGCTCGATAGTAATTGTGTCTGCTAACAATGTTAGAACGGTTAATAAAATAAACGATACTGTTAAGATGCTTTTTTTCATTTTTCCTCCTTGTTTTATAAAAATAGCATTCTTACTCTAATTTTAAACTCTATTTCAGTGCTTATTGCAAAACAGAGTTTTACTCTCTATGTCATTACCAAAAGGACATGTTATACAATAGGTTAAAAGTTTGGGAACGAGATTGAGTTATTTTCTTGGCGCATTTTCGCGACCCTCGTGGCGGGAAAAAGTCAAAATCCAGTTTGAAGCCTGATGATAAGTTTTTTAGCTTGTTCTGATTCGTTATCGGGAGTTTCCACCGGGGTTTCAAAATCAATTTTAAGTTTTGTGTGTTCTTCATCTAATCCGAATGTAATTCCTACAGTAAAATAGCTGGAAACAAAGTCATCACAATAAATAGTATCATCAATAAAGGTATTTGTGTTATCCCAATAATAACCATCAACATTTGGAGCTTTATCCCAGGACTGATACATAATATAAGGTTGGATATAAGGAATTATGTCACATTTTGTTTTGAATTTGTATGCACCCTCAATATAAAATGCATTCTTTTTAAGGTCTTTTTTGGTTTTAATAGTATCAGGAACTGAGCTTTCCGCAAATCCTTTCCCTGTATAGTATTCTCCCCGAACAAAGATATTGTAGAAATCAAATTCAGCACCGAAACCCATTCTATTACTTTTTTCATAAATAGGCTCATAAGTAACTGGGTCAGTTTTTCCCAGGTCTTGCTTAATGTCATTATAGTATCCGCATATTGATAATCCGGGTAAAGGGGTTCGGAAAATTAGACCAATATTCCTATCATATTCCTTATCAAAAGATTCGCCTTTGAATCCATTTAAAAAAGCAAGTTGTGTGGAAAAGCCCATTGATTCAGAAATATCATAATCTACTTCCACAACAGCCCCTGTAGCATGGCATTGTCCTATAAATGCAGCTCCAGAACGTGGTTTTTCTACTGTTAAAACTTCTGTGCAACATTGATAAATTTCAAACCCACGCATAATATGTCCCTTCATAAGACCAATTCTTATCCATTCAAAAGGTCTATAAAACACACCTGCTTCCTTCAGCCCAAAACCTGTTTCCGCTCCTGAGAAAGGACAGGTTGACATACCAAATTCCATATTGTATTCAATGTTCTTTCCGAATTTACCAATTGCTTCTATCATTGCACTCCGAACAGCAAATTTGCTATCAGAAACTTTATAAATCGTATTTTCAAAATTTCCCTGCCAGGATGAATCTTGAACGACAACATCATCTCCGAAATACGATTCAGCTTGAATGACAATATTTGTATGAATTTCAGGTAGTTCTAATTCAGCAGCATTTAAGACATCGATGATTAATACAAATATTGTTAACAGTATTAAAACCTTTAAATAATAACTCATAACTCAACTCCTTTTTTTATTTTTTGAGAATGCGATACATTCTCAATAGTGAAAAACAAATGTTGCTCTTTTTTTCATTTTTACTTATTCATTGGAATTCTGTATCATTAATGTTATTTTCGCAGTTCAAATACAAAAATTTTCTCTGCAGGCAAAGTCATAAATTTGTGTTTGAGTTCCTGCTTGATCGACCAAAAACTCTCTTCTTCTTGTCGGGTGGCTGTTTTTCCATATTTGACAATATTTCGCAGTTCAAAGAATCCATCAGGGAAAAGCTCTTCTCTTGCTTGGATTCTAATAGAATCACTGGTTGACTTCCGGATAAAGAGGAAATTGAAATTATCACTTCTCATATTTTCAATATCAGTTCCCTGTGGAAGTTCAAGTTTGAAATCATTACTTTTTCCTCTTGTTATAACTCGTGTAATAAATTCAAAGCAATCTCTACTTCCTGGGGTTGGGCAGGCACTAATTATCTTGAAATCACCTCTTTTGGGCATTTCATCCTGCCATAATTGTGAAATAGCCAGTTGCGTTGCTCTGAATGCAAGCGTGAGACAAAGGCACACATCTCCATGATATTTTCCTACATCTTCTATCGATATTTCAAGCAGGTCATCCTCATCATAAATCAAAATAGAGAACAATTCACTCATTACTTTTTCACTAGAGACATTTTTAATCCTATCTTCACTTTCTATTTTCGTAAAGAATCCAAAAGTTATTAAAAGAATTAAAATCATAAATATTGATTTGTTCATTTTTTCTCCTTTTTTTGTTAAATTTAAAAAACCATCTAAAAATTTATTTTATCCCATACAAATCCTCCTCAAATCCTGTTATAATATCCGCTCCACACCTTTTTAACCGATCTACAAGGATAGTATTTACAGAACAAAATTGAGATATGGAATTATCTCCTGTTCCGAAAGCAGCCGCTTTCTTTCCTTTCAAATCGAGTCCTTTCATTTCTTCATAAAAATCGATAAAATCATCTTGCAATTCACTATCCAAATAAAAAGATGAAGCGAGTAAAATCCGGTTATAATCATACAATTCACTAACATCGGTCTCGGTTACTTTTTTGATAGTAACATCACAAATACCGGCTTTTCTAACTGCCCTGCACAAATATCCAACCAAATTTTCCGTGTTATGGTTTATGCTTTCGTAAACTATAATTGCTTTTTTCATATTTTTTCCTCTTAATTATTATAATACCTAAAATAACTTGTGTAATTGCAAGACCTTCAAATATTATCAATATTGCTATTTTCTCTATCTGGAATATCTCGGGACCCAAATTATGAATCATAATTATAGGAGTAAGGAAAATAATAATTAAAGGTATTAAAACAGCTAACCAATGTGCTAGAGACTTAACTGCTTCTTTATATTTTCTGAAAGATAAAATCCCGATGAATGTTGTTAAAACTGTTGCAATTAATCCAAGTATTACTCCTCTAAAATAAACAAAACCGCAAATATACCAAATCACTTTAAATATAAAATACGATAAGCCAAGTAGATTATAAATAAGATATATTTTCTCCTTTATGATTTTCATTTTTTATTACTCCCCTTTATTTAGCCACTTGAAAGAAACAAGGTTCAACATTATTCCAGATATGAAAATAAATGTCAGCAGGACTATCTGACGAATATCAACCGGAGTTTCACTAAAATGTCCAAATAAGTGCCAGATGTTCATCAATGTAAATAATAGAGTGAACACGAAGTTAGTGATCCTATACCATTTTGTTTCAATGAATAGAGTGAATGCTATTATAATCATTGGAAGCAGCCAAAATAACAGCACCATCCACATTGATGATTCAAAGGGATTTTTCGCAATTATTTCCTCTGACATTGCAATACTCTTTCCCCAGAAAAGGGGCATTAGCGCTAAATCCCCATGGAAAATCATTCCAAAAAGGAATATTATCCACAAAGTTACTACTTTCATTTTGTTAGTCATATTTAATCTCCTATTTTTTTGCTCACGGATTAAACAGATTCACACGGATTTTTATTTGGATTTTTTTATCCGTGTTCATCCGTGTAATCCGTGAGCTATTTCTCTTCAAGCTATTTCTCTTCCCCAAACGCTTTAGCCATTTTAAGCAGTATCGGAGTTACAAAGAAGTCTGCCAACAATGCTGCCGTAATACCGGAACATGCCAATAATCCCATATGAGATAATACTTTTGCATCAGATGTAAGGTAGGCGGAAAAATTCAAAATTAGAACAGCCGAAGTAGCAAACAGAGCCGAACCGATCACAATAAATGTTCTTCTGATACCGGAATAATATTTGCCTGTCCGGTCAAATTCCAGATGACTGTGATTTATGAAATGGATCGTATCATCAACAGCGAGTCCGAGCAGCATCGGCATAAGAGTAACCGTCATCATATCCAACGGAATATCTGCGAATCCCATAATTCCGCCGACTACAAGAGCAGGAGCAATATTGGGGATTATCCCGATAAGTCCGGTTTTGATATTTCCAAAAACCAGGATCAATAAAACTGCGATTATACCCAGAGCGATTAGAAACGATTTGATCTGTCCAAAGGCAACGATATCCTGCATCGCAGTATATTTTGCAATGGTTCCGGCTTTTATCAGATGTGCTTCCGGAAATAACTCGTTCGCTCTTTCGGATATATAGGAAAGTTCACGCACCAATTCGCTTGAATTATAACTTTTTAGTTCCACCATTAAATGCAATCGTTGTTCATCATAATCCATCCATCTTTCCGCTTCCGAACCTCCTGCATTTTCATAAAGCAGCATTATTTGAGCAATGATCTGTTTTTCGATCTCGTTTTTTTCGTCTTGAGAAAGATCCATTTCCCGATATTCCTCAATATCATCGATTGACGGTATCTTATAGAATTCCGGTTTTCCTTCATTCAAAACCTGATTAATATCTTTAACAATATCGAGCAATGAAGCGGTTTTCTTGGTTAATTTCAGAGATTTAATTTCATTCTCGAGTATTTCGAATTTTCGCAGGTTTTCCGGAATTTTCGCATCTCCCGGATTAGGGAATTCCAGACCGAGATCATAAGAATAAAGCGACCCGATCTTGGAATCTCCGACATACATTAATTTCTTCGCATAAGGCACTTTATCACCCATCGAGCGT
>JAUWNO010000462.1 GCA_030612605.1 Armatimonadota bacterium | reverse complement strand
CTACTCCATATCTTGGGATGGAACTGACGAAAATAATCAACCAGTTGGAAGTGGAGTATATTTTTATCAATTGAAAATAGATAATCAGACAGTTGCTACTAAAAAATGTCTGCTTTTGAAGTGAGACTGATTTTATTTTACTTGACGAAAATATGATAAATTTTTATTTTCTTTTGCGAGTTTAATATTTTTTATTTTTACAATTAATTTTTAGGAGGGGAATAATCCCATATTTGAGTAACCTATTCATATTTAAAAATGAGTTCTGCAAAATGGGAAAATATATGTCTTTCTGAGGATGAACTTACATAGGCATTCGACGAAGAATCTCATTACAAGTGGAGATCCTTCGATTGAAAAGCAGGAAGAATTCCTCCAGTCTTCGCTCGCTTCGACTTGGCAAGCAGGATGACAAAAACACTCTATTATGCAGAACCCTTATATTCAAAAAGATGGGGAGGTGTGCAATGAAAAGTATTAAAAGTTGCTTTATACTGCTGTTTATTGCAGTAAACGTATTATCAGCATCGGATATCCGGATTTCACGACCGAGAGATTTTGAGCATATAATAATTGCTCCAGAAGAGTTCATTTCTTTGGCAAATCAATTAGCAGACTTCTACTTAGATGAATTCGGGATTGAAAGAATCATAGTTGACCAGCAGGATATCTTTGACCAGATGAATAATGGAGTAGCAGACCCGCAGGCAATTCGAGATTATCTGATGATTTTTTTTAATGATCCTTCCATATGGGAAAATAGCTCTGTACTCTTATTGGGTAGTGGAACACAAGATTGGTCCATTCCTTGTGAAAAAAATAAAATTATTGTGTTCGATAATAGCGATGATAATTTTGTTAATTTTGAAGATAATTTGTTACCTGAAATTCCAATTGGTAGAATTCCTGCTCAGAATATTCAGCAGCTCGAGTTTTATCTAAATAGAATGTATAATTATATTACTCAACCGGAACTTGGCTGGTGGAAAAACAAAATGCTGATTGTGGCGGACGATGAGTATAAAAACGGACAATTGGAAGGAATAGGTACTAGCGGAATGAATCATACTGCTTGGGCACAGGATGCATCGGAAGTATTGAATGATGGAGTCTGGGTTGATAAAATACTGGGGATCGAATATCCAATGAATGCAGCAGGTTACAAACCGGAAGCTGCTCAGGATATTATATCAGCTTTGAATAACGGACGTTTGGTTTGGTATTATATTGGTCACGGTTCAATTTCTTTGCTTGGAGATGAGCATTATTTTGAACTAAGTAATCTTTCTATGTTAAACAATGGAAATAAACTGCCATTATTTCTTGCCGGATCTAATAATGTTGGTAAATTTTTTAATTATCCTGAGAACTGTATGTCTGAAGAATTTCTTTTTGCAGAAGATGGTGGTGCAATTGCTTGCATATCTCCAACCATGAACACAAGTCCAACACCAAATGCACTCTTGTTAATGAGGCTCTTAGAAAATATTATTAACAGTGATGATTATGTAGGTCATGCACTTTGGGATGCTAAACAAAATTCAACCTTTTGTCATATATATAATAATCATTTATATAATCTGCTGGGTGATCCATTACAATTTATAAATCCACCTGAATCGGATGAACTGCTTTATATTAATGGTAATCCCGATACACTTTATATTGGAGATGATGTGCAGATTACAGGACAGGTAGAGCCCGGTAATTTTGATATTGCTTCTATAAAATCTTTCGAATCCGAATATGAACTCAATTATACAAATACATTAGGAAACCAGACTTATACAGTGGATTACACGAAATTCGGAACTCCTTATTTTGAAGAAGAAGTCGCTGTCTCAGGTGATTTTTATGAATCTTACTTCACAATTCCCGAAGGGATTCAAACTGGTGAGAATGCCCGTATAATCAGCTATTTATTCAACGAAACCCAGAACCTAGATTATGTTCAATATTGTTATCCAATAATAATCTCAGATGAAAATACTGCCACATCGGGAGATATTATTGAACTCATCAGATTGAGTTTGAGGAATTATCCCAACCCATTTAATCCAACGACAACAATTTCTTTCACCGCAGAGAACGCAGAGAACGCAGAGATAATAATTTATAATATCAAAGGTCAGAAAATTAGAACTTTTGAAAATTTGGAGTCGGCGAGTCCCT
>JAUWNO010000491.1 GCA_030612605.1 Armatimonadota bacterium | reverse complement strand
TTACTCCATCCACCCACAATTCAACTTTCTTCACTCCATTATTATCTGTAGCAATACAATTAATAACTGTAATTTCAAATACCGTTGTGCCTGTTTGTGGATTGGTAATTGTTACTAAACGTGGTGTTGTTTACGGGTTTGTTTGTTTCTCACAACTGATAAAAAGAAATAAAATTGGAACTATCAGTAATAATGTTTTTTTCATATTTTCCTCCAACTATTTATTTCAGAAGACATAACAATCAGAAAAACCCCGATGTATGATGTCAAGAAGTTTCACAGTTCCGGAAAGTTGACAGCAGTAAAAAATCGATGATTTGCTGGTTCTTTAAATGTTTTGTAACGCCGTGAACGGTGTGGGATTACTTTTTTTAGCTTTAGTCCCAGCCATAAATGACTTGGTTATTAATCTTTTTGGATATGTTCTGTTGTGTATTTGAGTTTTAATTTTTGTATTATTCTTTCCAAAGTTTTGGGAGAAAGACACCAGGACCCAATAAAAATAAGCAGAAAGATTAAAAAAACTGAGATGTTATATAAAAACCTTCTAAAGAACTTTTTAATGGAATATTAACATTTCCCGCTTCATTATCAGCCATCTAACTTGTTGGAGGAAAAACAGATATGGATTGTAATAGATATATTTTACGAGAAATCAGGATAATAAGTTAATCTTCCTCCTAAACTCATCCTGCTGTCCTTCTCTTTTTGATGAAAATATGAAAGATATTCCAAAGAGAAGGAACATAAGAAAAGCAAGAAGTCATCCCTCTCTTGTGAAAAAGAGAGGGACCGAGGGTGAGTTAGAAAATATTAGAATTCAATTGGGAAATGTTAGTTAAATATATTTTTTTCATAATTTTAGGTTTATTAGATTCCCGCCTCCGCGGGAATGACAATCCTATGAAACCAATTTAAGCAAGACTTGACTCGCAATGAGCGAAGGGAATGTGAGTCGAAGATTGCGACTATTTTTGACAGGTTGTTCTCGACTCGCACTTCAGTCTTCATTTTATTACGCCCGGACAAGTCGTCACGAGTCAAGTCCAACCTTTGAAATTTTATATCCAACTCAAGTCCAGTATCTCCAGCAGCTGCCGGATTCTCTGAACTCGAGTCTTTTAATATATTTATTCTTCTATTGAAGCTTGAGCAGCAGCAAGACGAGCAATTGGAACTCGATATGGTGAACAGCTTACATAATCCATGCCGACTTTATGACAGAATTTTACAGAGTTTGGCTCTCCACCATGTTCTCCGCAAATTCCCACTTTCAAATTTGGTCGTGTGCTTCTTCCTTTTTTTGTAGCCATTTCCACTAATTGTCCCACACCTTCCTGGTCTAATACCTGGAAAGGATCATGTTTCAGGATGCCTTTTTCGATAAATATCGGTAGGAATGTTCCAGCATCATCACGGCTGTAACCATAAGTCATCTGGGTGAGGTCATTTGTGCCGAATGAGAAGAATTCAGCATATTCTGCTACTTTATCGGCAGTTAAGGCAGCACGAGGAATTTCGATCATTGTTCCCACTAAAAATTCTATGGAGTCATTTCTTTCATCGAATATTTTTTGGGCTGTATCACGCACGATATCTTCCTGAAGTTTAAATTCCTGAACAGTTCCAATGAGAGGAATCATAATTTCCGGAATTGCATTAATTCCTTTTTTCTTCAGATTCAACGCAGCTTCGATTATAGCCCTGGTTTGCATTTCCGATATTTCAGGATAGGTAATTCCCAAACGGCAGCCGCGATGACCGAGCATCGGATTTATCTCAGAAAGAGATTCTACTTTTGCCTTGATCTCTTCAACTGAGATTCCCATCTCATCAGCCATTTCTTTCTGGTTTTCATATTCCTTTGGTACAAATTCATGAAGAGGAGGATCTAAAAGACGTATGGTAACTGGTAAGGCGTGCATTGCTTCAAAGATTCCTTCAAAGTCTTCTCTTTGCATGG
>JAUWNO010000437.1 GCA_030612605.1 Armatimonadota bacterium | reverse complement strand
TCAGGAATTTTATTCAAGAACTTGAGGCGTTTAGAATAATCAAGATTATGAATGTCCATATTACAACTCTTCAAACCCCCTAATTTTTTTAATGACTTTAGAAGGATCTGATAACTCATCATCCCAGATAATTAATGTTTTGAATCCAAATAAATGGTAATGAAAAACAATATTATCTGCAATGGCGGATAAACGAATCTTCCCTATTTTATATTTATAATCAGGATCGTGAAAAGCACGACCCAAAAGTTCAATGATTTTTTTTTGGCCATTGACATTGATAAAGTCCGGGCAATGCGACCCGATCCAAACCTCGCCATTTCCCACAAATTTATAAGGTATCTTCTTCTCCAAAAGAAGACGTTGTAGAAATCGCTCATCACCATTTGGAGAAGGGAGAGAAATACTCGGCCTTCTATGAATGCCATTTTTCTCTAAACGCAAAGTGATAACAGAAGGATCAACTTTAAACTGTTGGGAAATTCGCTTTAAAGAATAACCTTGTTGATAAAGATCGCAAATAACCTTTTCATCAAGTTTCATGAATCTCGGATGTAATTCGGGATTGGCAAGACGGGCACGGCACTTGTCCGATGCTATCCGCCGTATTTTCGCTGTGCGTTTGTAGCCACCAAATCTTCTCGACTGAATACCATACTTTTTTGCACGCTTACGAATTGCAAATGCAGAAACGTTGAAACAAAATCCTATTTGCTGGAAGCTCTCACCCTCTTCTATGTATAATCGGGTTATTTCTTCTTTTATGCTTTCCTCCGATCCATGACCTGTAATTCTTGTGTTGCTCATGTTAATAATAAAGTATTAGATGTAATAGAGTATATCAAAAATATTGAATTTGAGATTTTTTTCATTAGGATCCACTTCTTTTGAGTTCAACACGCCTGCTGTATCCGCACGTGGCTGATGCTTGCCTTCTTTTACTATTTCGAGTTCTCCACACAGGAAAAAATCGCCTTTTTTCTTGGATAGTTCTTTTATAAGGGCAGGGCAATTCTTTGTGATTTCATTTAGTCCCTCTTCTGTCCAGATACGAACGACATCTCCCTTTTTATGTGCCTGGCAATGAACTCCATCGAATTTTCGTTGAACCACAATCTTGGCTTTAAACCAATCAATTTTTCTTGATTTGATGATTTCAATTAGAGAATCGATTTCGTAAATCTCGCCCTTACGGCGTCCATGAAGAGGTTTGAGGAGAAGCACTGGTCTGAACAGCTCTATGCTGTCCTGTGCCATTTCCTGCCGTTCCTTCTTTTCCCTTGCGACCGCAGTGAGATCGGCAAGGTCAACGAAATTAGTAAAAGGTCCCGCAAAAGAATCGTCTAAGATCTGCATTCTGTCTTGCCATTCCGGGAATGCACGCTCGATTCGCCACTTCGCTAACAGGAACAAAGAATCCGTCTTAATGAACTCATGCACTTGCGTTAACAATTCTGAGATATCATTCATGATAGAGAATGGGTAAAATTTAAAATCATTATTACCAGCAATTACAGCGGCGCGATCAATCGCTTCTAAAAGCGGAGTTGGATCTTTCGCTTTGATTAAGATGTCAATATCGCCCAGAGTCGTCTCCCAATTCGCAAGCGAGCCAACTAAAGATATGAAAGGCTTACGCATAGAAAACGAATCCCACATATCTAAGAACTCGTCGAGTGTTACTGGAGCTTGAACTTCTGAAATCGTACCCGGGTAAATTGGTAGTGTTTGAACATCTGCAGGAGGACTAGGGTATATATCCTCCATGCTGGACAATTTGGTATGTGAGATTATATCGAAAAGCTCTTTTGAATGCGGTTTCATATCACTCGGATTCCAATCATGCTTCATCTTGCCTTCTTTCTTCCGCTTCTCGATTTCTATATAAATGTCTTTTGCGATTCGGATTACGTCCTTTTCAGTAAATTTCAATTTTTTATCTTCTTTTAGTGAAGAATACCAGGCAAAGCAAATTCGGATGTCGTCCGATAGCTGGGCATTGCTCGCTTTAGCTGGATCATAAGTTGCAATATCGTGGATGAGTTCTGCAGTCCACTTCGAGTCAAAAAGATGAGCGTCAGACTGAGTTAAGGATTGAAAAACTGTTGTACTGAGACTGGCGGGAATCTTTAATCGGCAAAGCTTCTCTATCTTTTCGCCTTTGATGATTGTAACGGTAAACGTAAAATCTGCGAAACCATCATGAACCAATTTGATGTTGCGAGTTCCCGGCGACAATTCCAATTTCTCTGGCGTGATTCGCTTTAAATCAGCATTATCAACAAAAATCTTCGCGTTACTGGGAGTAC
>JAUWNO010000427.1 GCA_030612605.1 Armatimonadota bacterium | reverse complement strand
CGAAATTATCAGGAACATGCAAAAGATGAATTTTACAATAAAAAACTGGGTGATTATTATAAAGCAGCACTCGATGAACTAAAGATAAATCCGGTTAACCAGGGAGAAGCAACAAAAATCGAATGGGAAAAAGGACAAGATTTAGTTGCTATCTTCAAATATGAAGTAATGCCTGAAATCATAATAAAGAAATACAAAAACCTGGAAATCCCTTTTGAGAAAACTAAATTCAAACCTAAGATGATCGATGACACGATCGAGGATTTCAGAAACCAGATGGCTACAGTTATCGATGCAGATTCTCCCTCCAAAAAAGGTGATATTATCGAAGCTGAAATCAACTTCCTGGATGAGGATGGGAACATCACAAAAGATATCAAAAGAACATTTGTTTTGGGAGAAAATGTTTATTCGGATACTTTTAATAAAAACCTTACAAACATCAAAATCGGTGATGAGATCAAAACCAAGCTTTTCACCAAAACTCAAAAAACTGATGATAAAGATATAACAAAAAATATTAAAGACAGAGAATTTCTCATCAAAGTATTATCCATCAAAAGAAAAATTTTACCGGAATTGAACGACGAATTTGCCAAAGACATTGAATATGATTCAATTGAAGATCTGCGCACAAAAATTACAGAAGAAATAAAGAAGAAGATCAAAAAAGAGAATACTGAAATGCTTCGAAATGCAATTATCGAAAAATTGTTTGAAGAAAATCCTCTGGAAATTCCTCCATCAATGGTCCGAAATTATGCAGAATCAATGGCAAAAGATTATGCTGAATCTTATAAAATGGACATCGACAAAGTAATTCCTATTTATGAAAAAATTGCAGAACATCAGATGAAATCGCATTATATTCTTACAGAAATCAAGAAAATAGAAAAAATTGAAATTACAGATACTGATAAAGAAAAGATCATCAAAGAAGCTGCAGAAAATCTGAAAATGGAAATCGAAAAATATAAGGAACTTTATAAAAAACAAATCGAAAGCAAAGATTTCAAATACGCTGCTAAAGAAAAGAAATTGTTTGAACTAATAGAAAAAAGTTCCAAATTCGTTCCTTATCCCAAAAAAAAAGAAGAAAAAACTTGATTTAATTCCTAATAAAATTAGTCTTTATTTAGAGGGAAATATAAGACGCAGATAAACGCAGATTTATTATGAAAAGAATATGATAGAAAATTTTGATTTAATGAGAAAATCATAAGTAATCAGTGAAAATCAGCGTCAAAAGAAATCGATGTAATAAAAGAGGAGTTTTATGCCTTATGTACCAATAGTTATCGAGCAAAATGGAAAAGTGGAAAGAGCTTATGATATTTACTCTCGCCTGCTCAAAGATAGAATTATTATTTTAGGTTCTCCCATAGATGATAATGTTGCTAATGTAGTAATCGCTCAATTTCTTCACCTGGAAGCAGAAGATCCAGATAAAGATATTTATATGTACATTAATAGTCCCGGAGGCTCAATAACTGCCGGTTTGGCAATTTATGATACAATGCAGTATATCCGTCCGGATGTAAGCACGATTTGTATAGGACAGGCAGCAAGCATGGGAGCATTATTATTATCAGCAGGAGTTCCGGGCAAACGTTTTGCTCTTCCCAACGCACGAATGATGATTCATCAACCCTTAGGTGGAATTCAAGGTCAAGCATCTGATATTGAGATTCAAACCAGAGAAATCCTGCATCATAAAGATAGATTAAATCAAATCCTGCAAAAACATACAAAACAACCTTTGAAAAAAATTATCAAGGATTCCGATAGAAATTTTTTTATGAGTGCTGAAGAATCCAAAAATTACGGAATTATCGATGAAGTGATTGCTTCCAGAAAACAAGGAGAAAAAAGTGGCAAATGATAAATTGCATCGCTGCTCTTTTTGCGGACGTTCCGAAACTGAAACTCATTATTTGATAAAAGGAATAAATGGAAACATCTGCGACGAATGCATTGATATGTGCTCCACTATTATGGAATCTGACCATCAGCAGGAAGAGCTTGATAATTTTGTACTTCCAAAACCACGCGAAATTCATGGATTCCTCAATCAATATGTGATCGGACAGGAATCTGCAAAAAAGATTATTTCTGTAGCGGTTTACAATCATTATAAACGAATTTTCAAGCAAAGAAAAAATGATGATATCGAAATTGAAAAAAGCAATATTTTGATGATCGGACCAACCGGTTCCGGTAAAACTCTGATTGCTCAAACTTTGTCAAAACTGCTTAAAGTTCCCTTTGCAATTGCTGATGCCACCACTTTAACCGAAGCCGGATATGTTGGTGAAGATGTAGAAAATATCCTGGTAAGATTATTACAAAATGCAAATTATGATGTAGAAAAAGCTGAGAAAGG
>JAUWNO010000191.1 GCA_030612605.1 Armatimonadota bacterium | reverse complement strand
CGCGCTTTTAAACGCTATAAAAGAAATTAATCCTATCCTTTCCAAGAAAAATTATTTTTATGACTTAATCAGTACAAATGAGATAGCTTTGATGTATTTGTTACGCCAGAATTATGAACTTGATCCGGAAGATTATACACTGATTATCTACATGGGTAATGAGAAATGCGGCATTATTTTAAAAAGCTATAATTTTGTTAAAAGATTCCCGATTATGGTTATAGATACAATGATGGATAGCGTTCTGGAATCGATTTACTCCAAGACGATCCTGGAATTGGATATATCGGATATTCCCAACCCAACTAGAATTCTTATGGCTGGCGGATATATTGATGAAGGAGATATTGAATTCTTTAGAGATAAATTCGATTCAGATACTATAATTGAACGATTAGAATTAGAAAAAATATACCAGGAATCTGAAGACAGACTCGATATAACACCGGAAAAAATCGCTGAATTTGCCATTCCAATTTCATTAGCCTGGAAAACATTAGATAAAAAGAAGAAGTATTTCCCCTGTAATCTTCTACCCAAAAAAGTTATTGAAGAGCAAAAGCATTTCAAACTGGCTTGGCATGGTTTAATTGTATTTGGTGCAATTTTCTTTTTTGCTTTTACTGCCACCACCAGAAATATGCGGCTTAAAAGAGAATACGTCAAACTGAATAATTTAGAATTAGCTAAAGATATTGAATTAAAAGAGAAAGAAGGAATTGTTAAAATTATCAAAGATGTGAAAATCGAACTCAATGCTATTCAGATAGAATTGGATAAAGTGAAAGGACTGATTGGCACAAAAAATCAATGGTTTTACATCCTGCAGACTTTATCAAATTCCTTCAAAAAGAATAAAATCAGTTGGGTAACAGATTTATCAAATTCTCAGGATAAATTTGTGATTTCCGCATATACGACCAAACGTAAGAATATTGTCAAATTTTCTAAATTATTTCCAAATGGAAAACTCGGTAATGTTTACAAAACGGAAATTCAGGGAATTCAAACCTGGGAATTTGAAATCGAATATTCCTATCCGAATCCGGATGATGTAGCTTTCTATAATTCTTCGATCATAGTAAAATCATCGACACCAGGAAAGATTGAAAAAGAAGAAAAACAGGTTGAAGAAATTGAACCTATCGTAGTTCAAGAAGTTAAACCTGAAAAAGTTGAACCTGTTGTGGTAAAAGAACTTAAACCGGAACAGACTAAAGAAATCGAAACTGTTGAGACAGAAGAAGTTGTTCAGGAACAAGTAGAAGAAAAAGTTGTTGAAACTAAGGTTTATCAGACTGCTCTTTCAAATAGGGAAATAAAAGATTTATACCAGCAAATAACAAAAATTTATTTTTCCGGTGATTTTGAAGCAGCAAACCTGAAATACAAAGATTTCGTGGATAGATTCCCCAAACATTATCTTGCCTATTCCGCCAATTACCTTCGTGGAGAATGTTTATTTCTTTTAGGAGAGACCTCACAGGCAAAAGAGATATTTGAAAAAACCGTAAAATTGGGTGGAACACGAGTTCCATCAGCTCTTTTAATGCTGGGAAATTTATATCAAAAGGAAGAGAATTTTCAACAGGCAAAATCCTGTTGGGATCAATTACTGAAAGAATACCCCTTCAATCCAATGGCAGAAATTGCAGCGAAAAAAATCAAGACTCTAAATAAAAATGCTTCCAGCGAACTAAACAGTATCAATCAAATCTATTTCTCCGGTAATCTCGATGAAGCTGTAAAAAGATATGATGAATTCATCACTCGATATGCAGACCTTAAACTCGTTGAAAATGCCGCATACCTTAAAGGAGAATGTTTATATCTTTTAGGAGAGACTTCAAAGGCAAAAGCGATATTTGAAAAAACCGTAAAATTAGGTGGTACACGAGTTCCATCAGCTCTTTTAATGCTGGGAAATTCATATCAAAAAGAAGAAAATTTTCAGAAGGCAAAATCCTGTTGGAATCAATTAATGAAACAATACCCATCTAACCCGATGGCAGAAATCGCAGCGAAAAAAATTGAAGCTTTGAATATCGATATTGACAGCGAACTGAACAGTATTAACCGAATTTATTTTTCCGGTAATTTCCGGGAAGCTGAAAAAAAATATAAAGAATTCATTGCTCAAAATTCGGACAGTAAACTCGTTTATACTGCCAAATATCTTCAAGGTGAATGTTTATATTTGATGGGAAAATTATCAGAGGCTATTGAAATATTCAAATCAACTCTCCAATATGAAGGTACTAAAACACCTGATGCACTCATTATGCTGGGAAATTCCTATCATAAAGAAAAAGAACTTGATAAAGCTATCTCTTTTTGGGCTCAATTAGTTAGAAGATTTCCTCATAATCATCTTTCCCAAATTGCTCGGAAAAAAATTAGTAATATAGAGAAAAAAGAAAATGTCCCACAAACTTAGAAATACTCTGATTTTAGGCATCCTATTACTCATTGTGATTTTAGGGGGTTATTTTTCAAACAGGAAAGATGCACAAAAGCTGTCAGCAAAACAAAAATCTTTTAACAGCACTGTGAAAATGCTGGAAGACCTGCAAAGAGACAATCCTGATATGAAGGACGAAAAATCAATTGTTGCAGCTCTTGACAAAATGAAGAAAGAAGCCAGGGAAAACAATAAATTCATACTTCTCGATGACAATCCTACACATACATTTGAGTATTTAGTTCTGCTTTGCGATAAATTCTGTCCTGAAATTACATTTGATTTTCAACTTAGAGGTTCCGGAAAAATCGATGAAATTCAATATAACAGATATGAACTATCCGGAATTGCTCATATAAATTCCCTCTTTAAGTTAACAACGCAATTAGAAAAACAGAATCCGCTTTACACAATCGAATCCCTGATAATATCTCAAGAAGCAGAAGGATACACGGATACGATAGATTTTGATTTAACAATACAATCGCATTTTTATAACCAAGGAACAGAATATAAAGAATCAGATCTTAAAATAATGGAATTCCCGAAAATAAAATATAATCCGTTTTATTCCAGGATTCATGGTCCCAAAAAATCTGAAGATGAATTAAAATTTATTAACCTTGATAATGCTGTTCTGATTGGCCTGAATCCTGAAAAAATTTTTATCAGAGATAACAATGGGATTGTTCACATTCTTTATATTGGAGATAAAGTAGCTTATGGTTATTTGAGTTCTATCAATTGGAATAAGCAATATGCGAATTTTAAAATCAATAAAATTGGCATTTTCCAGAATAAGAAACTTTATATTGAAAAGGAATAAAGATGAAAAAATTGTTAATTGTATTAATATTCTTTCCTATTTTATTATTTTCACAAAGTAGTTATCAAGATAGTTACACATCTAGAGAGTTAATTACAATTCCTCGAGAGACTTCCTTTTTGGAAGCAATTAATATTTTGGGCATTATGTCTGAACAGTATGCAGGGAAAAAAGTAATAAATCTATCTGATCATACCGGTTCTATCGGAATTCCTGTAAATCAGCTTTACTGGTTGGATGCTTTAAATTTGATTGTGAACGTAAATGAGCTTATTATTGAAGAGCTTCCCGGTGTTTTTCTGATAAAAACTTTCGTAGAGGAAGAAGAAATAGAAATAGATGAAATAAAAGTAACTCCAGATACAAAACAGATAAAAATCAGTTCTATCTTTTTTAAAGCGGATAAATCACTTTTAAACAGTATCGGAATCGATTGGTCAACTTTGTATAATGGAGAAGTACAAGCTTCTTTTGGTTTCCAGGGTGCATCCCAGGTTTCAGGCGACCTTTTCAGATCTGCCATCACAACTACTTATGAAGCCGGTGCAGTCAGTATAGACGTGAACGCTCTATTTAAAATTATCGAAGCAAATCAAATGGGAACAATCATTGCAAAACCGACCATTACGGTTTTATCCGGCAAGAATGGTTACATCCAGGTTGGTGAAGACTTTTCTGTTAAAACCGTAGATGATGCAGGAAATATAACAGATGAATTCTTTTCTACAGGTATAATTCTGGATGTTACTCCGGTTATTTTGCAAGATGACGAAAAAGAAGTTATTTATCTTGTTTCAAGTGTGGAAAAAAGTTCAGCCACACCCGGTGCGATCAGCACAGTTATTAATAAAAGTTCATCCAATACAGAAGTTATTTTATATGACGGTGAAGAAACAGTTATCGGAGGAATTTATACTATCGATGAGGTAAAAGGGAGAACCGGTATCCCAATATTAAAGGATCTTCCCTGGTGGTTTTTCGGGATTCGTTATCTGACAGGATACAATAAATTCGAAAAGAATGTTCGGGAAATGATAATAATCTTAAAAGCAGAAATCGTTAAGCCCGTAGAACAGCGGAAATTTGAAAAAATCCCCGGAAAAGAGATTATCAAAGATATCAGGGATTCCAACTCACAGGTAGAGAAAATGTTTAAAACCTATGAAGAAAATATCGAAGAGGAATAGGAAATGAAAAAACTGTATAAATCACTCAGATTCCTGTTTTTCTTTTTCAGTATTCCGATATTAATTATAACCTTATTGAGTTGCGGAGGAGAACTAACTTCTCCCGAAGCAACAAACACTCCATATAATCTTACAATTTCAAAGGTTGAAAATGGACGGGTAAGATTAAGCTGGGATTTCAAAAATGCATCGAATGATTCAATTCTGTTTCATCTAGCCAAAAAAGTTGGTGAAGAAGGTTGGTCTCCAAGTTATATAGAACTTTCAGAAGAATTTCTTTCATATATCGATGATATTCCTACAAATGACAGCTTGGTCTATGCATACAAACTGAATGCAGAAAATTTGGAAACAGGTGAAATCTCTCAATATTCCAATACGGTTGCCTATTTTTCTGAAATTACGAATCCTGCAAACCTGGAAATTTTGCAAACTTCTCAAAATGAACTGCTAATATCCTGGGAAGACAATTCTATTGGAGAAGATGGTTTTATAATAGATAAAAAAATTGGCGAAGGAAGTTGGGATAAAAAATACAAAAATCTCAGTCCTAATACTTCCGGTTTTATAGACCAGACCTCGCTTTTCACAACAGTTTCGTATCGTGCTTATGCCTTTACCGGAGATTCGGATACGGAAACCATTGAAAATTCAATTCTTCCTAC
>JAUWNO010000202.1 GCA_030612605.1 Armatimonadota bacterium | reverse complement strand
AATAGGTGCAGAAATATCAAAGATTCTATCTGCAATCTCACTTCTTCCGAAATCAATGGGTTCTTCCATAATTCCTTCCATCATATTATCTGCATATTCTTCGGAAAAGGTCATTTTTCGATTGGAATTTCGCACAAGTTCAATCAGTGAATTTGAACTGATAATATCGCGGGTTGTACCGCTGATAACATCATCTAAACGACTATGAGCATTAGTTTCACTTTTGGTTGTTTCAAAAAATTTAAGAGGATCTACTATTTTCCAGCGAGAAAATGTATCTATCCAGATGTATCTTTTATCTGAAGTTGGAATCTGTTTGGGTTCACCATCCCATTCTAAAAGTCGTTTTTCAAAGTATAGAACTTTCTGGATAATAGGCACTTTCAGATGTAAACCAGCTTTTGTGATTGCTCCGCCCACCGGGTCTCCAAATTGTGTGATGATTGCTTGTTGTCTTTCATCCAAAATGTACAATGCACTCGAAATTATGATAAGTATTGCAATAATAATTATTATCAGGATTAATTTATTCAGTTTCATGATTATTTCCCTCCCTTATCTAAATTAAGAAGAGGCAAAATTCCAGCCTGATCTTCATCGATAATAAAGACTTTTTCCACTTTAGGAAGGATCTTCTGCATTGTTTCTAAGTAAAGTCGTTTCTTGGTAATTGATTTCGCCTTCTTGTACTGGTTGTACATTTTAATGAACCGGTCAGCATCACCTTCTGCCCGATTAACTCGATTAACAGCGAAACCTTCGGCTTCTTCGATAGTTCTTTTTGCTTTACCTTTCGCTTCCGGAATTATCTTGTTGTATTGTTGCCAGGCTTCATTTAAGATTCTCTCTTTTTCCTGTTTGGCAGAATTCACGTCATTGAAAGCCGGTTTAACTCTTTCCGGAGGATTCACGTTCTGGAGATTGATCGTATAAATTCCGATTCCTGCTTCATAATCATCCAATTTCTGCTGTAACAGAATTTGAATTTCATCAGCGATTTCTTTACGGCTGAGAACGATAACTTCATCACCGCTTCTGTCACCAACTATCTGTCTCGTTACAGATTCCGCCAGGTCGCGTATTGTTTCCACAACGTTTCTAATGTTGAAGAGATATTTTACAGGATCTTTAATGCGATATTGAACGATCCATTCCACATCTGCGATATTCAAATCACCTGTTAACATGATAGATTCATAATCATAACTACGAGCAGAATATTTTGTCTGCACGCCCGATTGTAATGTTCGAAATCCGAATTCTTCTTTATACACGTGTTTCACCTTTACTTTTGTGAGTTTGTCCACTCCGAAAGGTATCTTGAAATGCAATCCGGGTTCGGTTGTATCGATGTATTGGCCAAATCGTTGAATAACTCCCACTTCTTCCGGATCAATAGTGTATAAACCTGTAAAGATGAAAATGATAACTGCCAGAATTACTACAAAAGTCAGGAATTTCTTCATTGAAACTTTTGGCAGCTTCATCTGATCGATTTTGATTTCTTCGAAACCAGCCATAATCACTCCTTGTTTTTGTTAATAAAAAAATCGATTGTTTGTTTTATTCCTTTTTGCAAAGAATATTTTGGTTCCCAGCCCAATTCATTCTTTGCTTTTTCGATGTTTAAACAACTTTTCCTGATATCTCCCGGTCGAGCTTCAGCTCGTATCGGTTCGACGTTTACATTCATTTGCTTTGATATTTCTCGATATAATTCACCTGTGGTTGTTTCCAAACTGGTTCCGATATTAAATGCACCGAGATTACCTTTTTTAAGTGCAATTACATTTGCCTGAACCACATCTTTCACAAACACATAATCACGAACCATTCCATCAGGTTCATCCTCAAAAGCATAAAGATAAGTTTCTTTATTATCTATAAAATTCGTGATGAAAATTGATACAACTCCTGCTTCACCATGAGGAATCTGACGCGGACCAAAAACATTTGCATAACGTAAAACAGTATAATTCAGACCATATTGGTGAAAATAAAAATGCAGGTATTTTTCGCAAACATATTTATTGATTGCATAAGGAGAAAGCGGGATAGGAGCATAATTTTCTGTGGTCGGATATTCCTCTGCTTCTCCGTAAATAGCTCCACCGGATGAAATGAGAATTACCTTCTTAACCTTGAATTTAACACAATTTTGCATAAGATTCAGAAATCCCACAACATTTACTTCCGTATCAAATTGCGGATTCTGAACCGAAACCGGTACGCTGATCTGAGCTGCATGATGATTCACAATATCAGGTTTTTCTTTTTCAAAAACTTTTCCTATTTGATCGGAACGAATATCCAGTTCGTAAAATTTTGCTTTCGGATTTACATTGTGCTTGAAACCTGTGCTCAGATTATCAACAACGATCACTTCATGTCCCAGATTTATGTATTCGTCAACCACGTTTGACCCAATGAATCCTGCACCACCAGTAACTAAAATTTTCATTTATTTCCCTCTTTGTTTGTGAACTCGTGAATTCGTGAACTCGTGAATTCGTGAACCTTTGAACCCTTGAACCCAGAACCCAGAACCCTGCACCCTGAACCCTGAACCCTGCACCCGTGAACCCTATTATAATACCTTCACCTGGTCTGAACTTACAGAAACAGATACTGCTTGTCGCAACAGGTTTATTTGCAAAATAACCTCTTTTACATCATTTTGATTTTCCACAACTCCTGTCAAGTCCTGAAATGGTCCGGAGATAATTTTCACCCTAATTCCTTTTTCCAGAAACTTGGTTTCCTTGAATTCAGCACCTTTTTGTTTCCCCGAATAAATCTGCATTAATTCTTCTAAAAGTTTTTTCTCATCAGGAATATGGAGAAAACAAGCTGTATGCCCTGTGATGATCAAAGTATCTCGCTGTTTGAGAGTACACTTGATAAAAATGTATCCGGAAAAAAGTGGTTTTGTAAATTTTACTTTTCGATATTTATAGATTCGAACACTATCCTTTTGTGGAAGATAATAATTTATTTTATTTCTCAGCGAATATTCGGCTAATTTTTTTTCACGACGTGGTTTGGTGCGCACAACGAACCATTTTTGTTCATCTTCAGCCGGATTAAGGTCACCAAATAATTCTTGAACTTCAACAGGTTTATGCGTTGCCATAATTGGTTATAATCTAACTAAATTATTTGCTATTATTCCATTTGTAGCATATCTTGTATCAAGAATCAATTTTGCTCTTTTGATGATATCTTCATAATCATAAAATGTATGATTTGTGATAATTAAGACAGCATCATAATCTTCGATGTTTTCTAAACCGACGGATTTATAATTTTTACCATTCAGTTCATTATGAAATTCCGGGATATGCGGATCATTATAATCAAAAGTTACTCCGTTTTTTTCCAGGATTACTATCACATCCTGAATGGGAGATTCTCGCATATCTTCAATATCTTTTTTGTAAGCAGCTCCCAGAAGTAATATTTTCGATTTGGATAAGGCAAGACCTTTTTTATTGAGAAGTTTGCTCAGTTTGTTTACAACGAATTCCGGCATTGAATTATTTATCTCACCAGCAAGTTCTATCAGACGTGTGTGATAATTATATCCCCTTGCCTTCCAGGTTAGATAGAATGGATCCAGAGGAATGCAGTGACCACCAATGCCTGGTCCAGGATAAAATGCCATAAATCCGTAAGGTTTGGTTTTTGCCGCTTCTATCACTTCCCAGATGTCCAAATCCATTTTTTCACAAAGAATGGTCATCTCATTTGCCAGGGCAATATTTATATTTCTGAAAGTGTTCTCATAAATTTTTTCCATTTCAGCAATTGCCGGAGATGAAACCAGATAGATTTCTGCATCTAAGATATTCTCATAGAAAACTTTTGAAACCTTATTGCAATTCTCAGTAACACCACCAACAACCTTAGGAGTATTATTCGTCTTATAATCTTTATTTCCCGGGTCAACTCGCTCAGGAGAAAAAGCGATAAAAATGTCTTTTCCGACTTCAAATCCTTTTTCTTGGAAAGCAGGCACAAGTATTTCTTCTGTAGTTCCCGGATAGGTTGTACTTTCCAGGATAACAAGTGTATCTTCCGAGATGTTTTCCGATAAAGAATTTACAGAGGAACGCACATAAGATGAATCCGGCTGCTGATATTTATCTAATGGTGTGGGAACCGCAATCATAATAACATCTGCATCTTTCATCTCTCCATAATCGAAAGTAGCTTTTAACATCCCATTTTTCACCAGCTTTTTCAATTCAGCATCATCTACATCACCAATGTAATTATCACCTGCATTTACATGAGTTACAGCATATTCACTGACATCCACACCAATTACTTTGTAACCCTTTCTGGCTACTGTAACAGCCATTGGCAGACCAACGTAACCCAAACCGACAACTCCGATAACTGCTGTTTTGTTTTGGATTTTTTCGATCAGATTCATTTGTTTTTCCTCTTAATATCTTTTCTTCTCATACCTGTTATGACGATTATCCCTTCTGTCTCGATTATCATATTTTTTGTAGCTGCTTTGTGTTTGTGCAGAACCTGGTTTTGGCGTAGGATTACCATCTACTCCTTTCATCGAAACCTTGATCTTACCGCGATCTAATCCAATAAATTTCACCTTCACAATATCTCCGATCTTCACAATATCCTCAACTCTATTGATCCTGGAAGTATGAAGCTGAGAGATGTGAACGAGTCCGTCTTTTGTTCCGCTCATGAATTTCACAAAAGCACCAAAAGGTTCGATGCGGGTAACTGTTCCTTCATAAATTTGATTCATCACCGGTTCTGCGCAGATATCGTTTATGAATTTTCTGGCTTTTTCTATGGATTGCTTATCTGGTGAAGAGATGAAAATAGTTCCGTCATCTTTAATTTCGATTTCAGCTCCGGAAATTTCAATGATATGTTTTATCATTTTTCCGCTGGGACCGATAATTTCACCGATCTTACTAG
>JAUWNO010000411.1 GCA_030612605.1 Armatimonadota bacterium | reverse complement strand
TCATAAAGCCCGATTGTAGAAATCCTGGAGGCAATTCCCAAGCCAAACCCTTCCTCTGAGAACGAGAAAAAATTTCTTCCCTCGTAAGGAGGAATATCAACTTTATCCAGGTTCTTTTTACGGTCAAAATCCTGATATGTCTTTTGCCTGAAATTGCGGAAATCCTGCACATTCATCTGAAAAGCCAAATACGTTGCCAAAAAATTTGGATTACCATCAAATTTCTTGGTGAATCTTTCTGCAAAACCCTTTACACCAGCGGACATCCCATGCTGAGAAACTCTTAATGATGCAGTTTGAGAGCCCATCATAGAAAAAATATCGCTCTGCACCTTTCTCTCTTCCGTAACTTTTTCCGAAACATAACCGGTGATTTCATCAGCTTGAATCCGGAGCCAACCATTCTCTTTTTTCAGGATTGTAAATTCTGTTCCATTAGAAAGTTCAGCAATGGTTTCAAAGAATGAGCCCGGACCATTACGCACGATTGCTCTATCTCTTTTTACTGTAGCTGTTTCCTGACATAAAATGTTCAAAGAAATCAGTATAAAAATCAAAAAAGTAAAAACTATTTTTTTCATTTTGCCCCCAATGTTAATACGCCATCCCAGTCTGACGGATGATTTTTTTTTAACTTAATGCAACGGTCAAGCATAACTTTTGAGGGTTTATCTTCAAGGGGTGCATTTGCCAGTTTTGCAAATATTTTCATAGCTTCTTTCCACCTTTTATTTCTATATAAATCAAGAGCTTGCTCATATTGGACAGCCCATTCCGGTTTTGATTTTCCATTTTTTTCAGCAATGAGTTGAAAAATTTTTGTAGGCAGATTTTTACCTTTCAAGCGAACAGTATCCAATTCACGGCAAATCATATCATTTTTAACAAGTTCATAAGTGCTTTCACTAATGATGATATCTGTTTTATAGAATTTATTTACACCTTCCAACCTCGATGCTGCATTTGCCGCATCACCGATTGCAGTGTAATCCATTCTCCTTATAGAGCCGATATTTCCTGCAATTATCGAGCCGGTATTTATTCCCAATCTTGTACCAATATGAAGCATCTCTGACACTGTAAGATTCTTTTTCTTTGAAATTTCTTCGCAATATTTTTTATGAGCTATAGCAGCTCTGCAAGCTATTAAAGCGTTATCCTTCCTGAAAATGGGAACACCAAAAAGCGCCATAATTCCATCGCCCGTATATTTATCTAAAAGTCCGTCGTTATCGAGCACAAAATTTGTGAGTTTATCAAAATATTCATTTAGATTTTTCACTACTTCTGTTGGTGTCTTCCCCTCAGAATAAGTTGTGAAATCATAAATATCAGAGAACATAATAGTAGCCTGGATTTCCTTACCGCCAAGTTCTACATTGTGCGGATGTTTTTCCAATTCGTCTATTACATCCGGGCTGAGATAGCGTGTAAATATTTTCTTGATTTCAGCTTTTGCCTTACCTTCCACCAAGTAACTGATCGTTACATAAAATCCGTAAGAAAGTACAAATCCCATTATTGGAATAATGAAATTCAGTAAAACCCTGTTATTCTTCCAAAGAAAATAATTTAAAAAGGTGATAAAAGCAAGCAGTAGAAGTAATATAAAATTGCTCTGTTTCATTGGAAAATGTGTGATAATGAAATTAACCAGAACACATATTATCAAAGTAAACATCAAGGCAATCCAGATGGGAACGACTTTCACAAAATCCTGGTGAATGAAATTGCTCAAAATAGTTGTCCAGATTTCCATGCCGGGCAGGAAAGAAGAAATCGGAGTTGCACGAAGATCGTTCAGACCGGAAGCTGTTGCCCCGATTATGATATATTTATCTTTAAAAAACTCTGGTGGAAGAAGAGGAGTATTACCGGAATAAACAGCAGAAGCGGATTGGATCACAGCTTGAAAAGGATAATATTTAAAGGCGTTCTCTGCATACCAATTCACCAGATATTGTCCGTTTTTATCGATTGGAATGGAAAGAGTATCCAGAATTAAATGCTTCTTCTGAATAAAAAGCGAGTCGGTTCTTTGATTCAGAAAGACGCTGAAAGCTAATTGTGGAAGAATATTATCTTTTACTTTTTGTAAGATGGGAACTTTTCGGATTACACCATCACGGTCTGGAATCACATTTATCACACCAACCGATTTTGTAGCATTCAGAAGAACATCGATCGGTTCTCTCAATCCCAAATAAATATTTTCAAATGGATATTTTCCTCCGGATATTTGAAGAGAAAATCTATTTAGAACAGGACTGACTTTAGTGGAATCTTCCGTAAGTTTGGTTGCTAAAAAAACATTCTGATTATTTTTCATAGCTTTTGCAAAATCACCATCGGTTTGCTCTGAAGATGTTTCTTCTCTTTCCGTATCCGGTTAATCAAAAATTACATCAAAGAAAACAGCTTTTGCATGCGAGCGAGTGAAATAATCTATAACATCACCGTAATAGGAGCGGGTCCAGGGCCAGGGAATTCCATTTTTTGTAAAGAAA
>JAUWNO010000432.1 GCA_030612605.1 Armatimonadota bacterium | reverse complement strand
AAATGTATAATACAAAAAAAGAAACGTTCTTGCTTAACATTAATTTCTCCCATATATTGCCTTTTTCTCTCCTACCTTTAATGAAAGTTTGCAGTAACAGGACAGGGTTATTATTTCATGGATAGGATTACGCTCGCCCGGAAGTTCCCTGCTAAAAGTTTGTCACAAAAATTGCGAGGTCAACTTTTGCGCCATTTCTGTGCCGGTTGATGTTCGCAAAATTGGCACAAACCTTGACTAAATGGTACAAAAACTCATGCCGTGCTTGCTAAACTATCTTGCCTCAAACTGATGTGGTTTAGTAGTTGAATCGTCCACAATTATATGGGCAAGGTAAATCAACTTTTGTCCTTACCCACACGGCAAGTCATGGTTTTTGCAAGACAACTTTTCCGCCAATTTTGCTCATGCTGCTATTATCAAAGGTAAAATGGAAATTTTATGGTGATCAGCTTTTAACAGAAATGGCACAAAACCTTGGGAAATGTTTACAATTTTGTGTGCCAAACTTAAAGCAAAAGGCAATAACACGTTCGGACTTTCCTGCCAGCCTGTAACAGGCGTTAAAATTAATTGCCGGTTTGAAGGTATATGAAAGTTAATTATCTTTGGTAAAATATGTTAGTAAACGGAAAGGAAACTGCAAATAAAACGGCAACTAAATTTTAGCGCTATTCGTTATAAGCAAGCTGAAAAGGCCAAAAAATATATACCAATAAATTCATAGAATATATTTAGAAAACAAAATCCATTAAAAAATGAGAATAAAAATTAACAGATTAAAATTCATAATCTTGACGATTTCAATTTTGTCTTTCCAATCTGCTTCATGTCAAGAAAAATATGAACAGCTTCCAGAAAATAAGACAGATAAAACAAAAATTGAATTGGCATCAAAAATTACAAAATCATATTTTGAAAATTTAAAGAATGAGAATCATTATGACTTTAAAAATGAAGCAATAAAAGAATTCAAAGACAAAATGACCCCGGATATTCAAAAACAAACATACGAACAGATTAAACAAAAATTTGGGGATTTTAAATCAATAACTTATTCAGGAACATGGATAAAAAAAGATAATGATGAATTTCAAATCATAAGATTTAAAGGGGATTTTGAAAGAAGTGAAGAATCATTAGAGATAAGAGTAGTCATAAATGGTTCAAATAAAATATCCGGACTATGGATTACACTCTGGAACGACAATTTAAATAATTCGTAGAAAAAAATAGAAGAAACAGCCAGTTTATAACAATGTGTATAAAAAATTGCCGAGACAGCAGTAAATTCAAGGTTTACAGCTCATTTCAAGATCGTCATAACTTGATACGAAAGTACTTTGAAAGCGCAACGTTTCATATGCCAAATCGTTGTAAGCAAGCAGCGAGAACATCCTGCATATGAATAAACTGATTGAGAAAAGAAGTATTAATAATCCAATTCATATATTTGAGGACAAATGAAATTTTCAACTTTAAACAGCATTTCTCACAATGGATTTTGACGACAAATATGGTTTTGAAGATTGGGAAGACGATAAGATTCTTTTTGAAAAAGAAGATTGGATTGAATTATTAAAACTACGAGAAGGAAGAGCAAAAAAACAGCCTTCTGATTTATATGCACAACAAAGATTTGCTGAAGCTCTAAACTTAAATAAGAGATATAAAGACACGTTGGATTTTATAACGCCAATATATCAAGAGAATTATGAGTTTGGATTTGGGATACAAGAAATTATTGATGCGTTGTATGGGCTTGGAAAAACTGAAAACGATTTTAACTGGATAGCAAAACCAACTGTATTAAAGCTTGATTCAGATACCCTGAAATTATGTGTTGATTTTTTGAGACTTAAGAAAAAGGCGAAAAGTATTACCGATATATACTGTGAATTAATAATGAAATCAGATTATTGTACTTTTAACGAGGAGGGATTAGGAAAATACCTTGTTAAGCATCCTGACACATTCGATATAAAAAAGGAGAGTGAGTATTTTTGGGATATTGAATTGAAAATTAAAAGAAATTGAACCTTTCAAAATTGACAGGTCTGAATATGGAAATATTAGAAAAAACAGGATATTGGAACGAAAAATGATTAAACCTTTAAGTTAACAGGTAGTCTAATCAGGTAACTAGTAATTAGAAACCTGATTATTCTCAGATGAAAAATCAAATATCTTTTAATTCAATTTTGCAGGTATTCTTACTTGTAGTAGCAATCTTTCCACCAATCACAAATGCCCGGAATTATGAAAACAAAATATTTAAAGCCTGTAAATATATTTGCAGGTATTTTAGTATTTATAATAATATTTTGCAGCTCATGTTATAAAGAAG
>JAUWNO010000048.1 GCA_030612605.1 Armatimonadota bacterium | reverse complement strand
AAGTGCAGATTGCGTTTTGGGCGGAGTTCTGTTTATCTCATCTGCTAAAATGATATTGGCAAAAATTGGTCCTTTGATATATTCAAAGTACCTTTTACCATCAGCTTTGTCTTCAGCTAAAATGTCTGTTCCAGTAATATCCGATGGCATTAAATCCGGAGTAAATTGTATCCTGCTGAATTTCATATTTAGAATTTCAGCAATCGAGGAAATAAGTAATGTTTTAGCTAAACCGGGAACTCCTTCCAACAGGCAATGACCTTTTGAAAAAAGAGCGATTAAAAACTCTTCAATCACTTTATCCTGACCAACGATCACTTTCTGCAATTCATTCAAAATATTTTTTTTAGCTTCTGATAGTTTTTCTAATATTTCAATATTATCATTTATCATTCTACCCTCTTTAAAATTTCTTTTCGAGTTTCTTTATTTGGGATTAAGTCTGAAAATTTTATCTTTAAAAAAAGTAAAGAAAATCCTGCAATTAAAAAAATCCAGATCGTTGTTAATAGATGCGAAAAAGTCACAGCAGCACTTGTTAGGTTTTCATTTACACCCAGAGCAAAAGAGAAAATGAGAACCCACATAAATTGATTGGAGCCAATCTGCGCTGGCGGAGTTGGCAAAATATAGGTGAGATTCATTAATGTATAACCAAAGAGAATTTTTGGATAACTGATTTCCGAACCAAAAGATTTGAATACAATCCAAATGTATAGAGCTTCCGAAAAGACTGCTAAAATCGTTAAGAAATAAATCAAAAAATAATCCTTCCATCGGTTCTGCATGATTGCCATTCCCTTCACAAAATTTGAAAAGAAATCTTCAAATCTCGGTCGAATTTTGTGTGGAAGAATTTGTAAAAAAGAGTGAAGAAATCTTAAAGCTTTTTGCTGATGGTCTATGGCAAAAAACAGAAAGCTCAGAAGTGCGAGAAACATCAGAAATAATATTATAATTATGATTTTCAGTGTATTATTTAAACGAATTGAAACGATTGGAACCATGATCATAATCAGAACAATCGGAAAAAGGTCTGTGATTTTATCGATAAAAATGGTTGGCAAACTTTGAGAAATCCGCACTTTTTTTCTCAGTTTCAGAATCACGGATTTGGCGATTTCACCAGCTCGAATTGGAATCAAATAATTAATAAAAAGTCCGGTCATAAAGACAGCAAAACTTTCCGGAATTTTCATTTTATAGGTTGGATTTAAAATAATTTTCCAACGAATACTTCTGAGAATATAAGCCAGAACATAAAAAATAGAAAAAACCAAAACGAGTTTGAGATCGAATTTTCTAAAGTAACTCAGGAATTCCTGCCAGTCGATGATACGGAGCCAGGCGATGAGGAAAATTGCTCCCAGCAGAATTCCCCAAACCCAATTCAGTTTATTTTTCATGTTTACCTATTTTTAGCACTTAATTCTAATATCCTTACGCCTTTTGGCAAAATAATTTTTTAGCAACTAACAAACACTAACAACAACGAACACAATAGTCGAATGCTTTGCGTTGAAAACGGTCTCTTATTACAGGGGTAGATTTTTCCTGTCCATTTTGACGCAGGAGCGTCGGTTTCTTCATTCCCACGCAGTAGCGTGGGAACGAGTTTGTACAGGAGTGTGGAAACGAGCGGATTTTATTTTCAGTGTTCATTCGGTGTTTTCAGTGTTTAATTTATTTTTCTCAGGAATAAAAAGAAAATATCTATGATGCGCCCAAAATCGTTTCACGAAATTTGGAACTGATTTTTCAAACCAGTAATATTTCATCATTTCTTGTTCGAAATCCGGTTCAATTCCTCTGTAATAATTCATTATGGAAATTGATTTTTGCTCTTTATTTATAATCAACCAATCTAAACCAAAATTTTTTAAAAAATTCTCTTTTGACATTCCAATATCGGGCCAGGGAGGGCAATCGATGAAATCACTGTCAATCAGTTGCCAATTGAGTTTATGCATAGTTTTCTTGATATTTTCAGGAAAAATATTTTCTTCTTTCAGGAGTGTTTTCAAATCTTTTTTACCAAGAAACTTTTGAGATAAAAATCCGATTCCTGTCCGATTCGGAACATTGATAAAAATTACTTTTGAAGTAACTCTGGCAAGTTCCGCTAAAAAATTTTCCAGATTTTCCACAAACCAGAGAGCTGAAAAATTCCAACTGAAATCAAATTGATTTTCTTCAAAAGGAAGAGAGTTATAATCTGGCAAATAACTTCCCTGTAGCTTCAGATTTAGTTTTTTCCAGGTAGATTCTATCAGATTTAAACGCTCTTGTTCGTGGTCTGCAAGAGAAACTGAAATTCCATTTTTTGCCATTTGCACACTGTTAATTCCGGAAATTCCTGTAAAACCAAAAGATGGAATTTCCAACACATTTTTTACAGCAAAATGTTTGCAGATTGTTTGCAGTTTTCTGTTTAAAACCACCCGTTCATACGAAGAGCCTAATCCTTCATCTTCGTTATCAAAATAATCTTTCCAGTTTTTTAATATCGGAATAGCCATCTATTTCTTTTCTTTGAGTTGTTTGTACCAATTAGTCACAATTTTGAAATTTGGAATGGTCGAAACAGGTTGTAAAGAAAGCTCTTTATATACTTTTGAAACATCATAATACCAGCTTTTGGAGATAAGTTCAAATCGAGATATCCACAATTCATTTTTAAGGTAGCGAGCTATTTTCTCTCCACGTTGAAAGTATTTTTCACTAATTGATTTTTTATCCGAATAGGTTTTATTCTTCAGTTCTTTGCAGATAAAATTTACCAATTCATGAAGGTTAACCGGATTTCTATCTGCCACAATATATTGCCTTCCGGATTTATAATTGAATTCGACTAATTTTGTAAATGCTTGAACCAGAAGTTCAATATTTGTGAGATGAATAATTACTTCATTCTTTGGTAAAAACATCAGGTTTTTATCCACCAATTTTACCAAAGTAAAGGGGAAACCAAAATCTCCTGAGCCGTATGTGATTGCAGGTCGCACAATTACAGCATTTAGATTATACAGAACGTATTTCTGGATCAAAGCTTCAGATTGGATTTTTGTGTAATGATAATAATTATCATTTTTTTTGAGTGTGGAATTATTGGCAGGTAATTCGTCTGGGATTGCTCCAAACACGCCAACCGAAGAGCAAAAAATAAACCTGGAATTATTGGTTTGAGCATTGATAATCAGTTGCTCTGTGGCATTCACATTTGCATCGAAATATTCCTTTTTAGAAAATTTTCTCCCACCTCGAATTGCTCCAATATGAACAATCACATCAAAAGAGTGTTCTTTCAAGTATAAACGTAAACCTTCAATATCTGTTAGGTCTATTTCTACAAAGTTAACCTGATTATTAAATTCGGATATTCGATGAGGTTCGGTTTCAGGACGAATGATTACTGTAAGGTCATATTTTTTTGAGAGCAATTCTCGGGCAACATGCTTTCCAATAAAACCGCTGATACCAGTTAAAAGTATGTTTTTATTCATTTTCGTTTGAACAGATTCTTGAATTTTTGGATAAAAATCGTTTCATTTGAATGAACATTTTCCACATAAAAGAAGTCGATTTTTTCGTTTCTCAACATCTTTTCAGGATTGATTTCAGTGAGAAGTTCCACAGTATATTTATCGATCGTCTTTTCGATTTTATCTAAAACCTGCGGCATAATGTATTCATCGAAATTGCAATGATTATCTGAGGCAATAAAATGGCAATGTCCGTTTTTAAGAAGATTCCAGGCAGTTTGCTGAATTTTTTTCCCATAAAGGCCAATAAAACTGGCAGCATTAAGTTGAAAATAAATGTTTCGATGAATTAAATCTTCAGCTAAATCAGGATTATTTGAAATGTCAGGATAACGTTCGGGATGAGCTAAAATCGGATAGTATCCATTAATAACAAGCTTATATAAGATATGTGTGAAATTCTTGGGGAAACCATGAAATCCGGTTTCAACCAGAACATATTTTGTTCCGTTAACAGATAAATTTTTATTCTTTATTTCCTCAAGAGAATTTGATTCGAGATATATTTCGAATGCTTTATACAATTGTATTGAAATACTATTTTCTTGTAGAGCTTTTTGTAGTTGATTAAATCTTAGTTCAAAGATTTCAGCAGTATTTTGATAAGGTCCCATCATATAATGTGGAGTTAAAACGATACCTGTAACTCCAGCGTCTTTCATCATTTTTATGTGAATTAATGATGTTTCAAGGTCTGGAGAACCATCATCACAGGCAGGTAAAATATGGGTGTGAATATCTATCATTGTCGTCTTATATTATGAATGGCATCAGCAAATTCTTTAATTAATTTTGGATCACAGTTCTCTTCAAGCACATTTCCTGTTACAATAAAATCTGCACCGGCAATAGCTTTTTCAGCAGCAACTTCCGGGGTTTTTATTCCTCCACCCAGAATGATTGGAATAGAAACATTTTCTCTGATCGCAGCTATCATCTCATTGCTGACAGGGTATTTTGCTCCACTGCCTGCATCCAGATAAACAATCTTCATACCAAGATATTGTCCGGCAAGAGCATGAGCAACAGCGATATCGCTTTTTGAATGTGGGATGGGCAAGCTGTTGCTCATATATTGAACAGAAGTATTATTCCCGGATTCAATAAGCATATAAGCTGTACCAATTGCTTCCAGATTGTAATATTTTATCAGAGGAGCTGCACGCACTTGTTCACCTATCAGCATTTGAGGGTTTCTGCTGGTAATCACGGAAAGTAGTAAAAGCGCATCTGCATAAGGTGAAACAAAATTGAATATCCCGGGAAAGATCAGAACAGGAATTTTCACATTTTCTTTTATCAGTTTAAGATTGGATTCAAAATTGTTGTGAATCATCAAGCTTCCACCCACAAGCAATCCATCCGCTCCATTCTCCTCACAGGTTTTTGCGTGTCGAACCACCTCTTCTGCATTCAATTTATCCGGGTCGATCAAGCAAAAATAATTTGCTCTTTTGCCGGCAAGTTCTAATAATTTATCGTATATCTTCATAATCATTTCCCAAACCAGCCACTAAGAACACCCCGATACAGTCATACTTCCTTACGGGGCAGGCGAAGCAACGCAAAGAGTATTTTTTGCTTTTCTTCGTGCTTTTTTGTGAACTTCGTGGCTAATTTTATTTCTGTTTTTTCTTTATAAACTTTCATAGTTTATGTTATACTACCCATAAAATAACTAATAAAATTAACATATCAATTTTCATCCAACCTGAAATAAGTGAAAGTTTTTTTTTGGATATTTTTTTGGATAGAAAAATGATAAAAAAAATTAAAGGAATACTAACAAATACATTCATCAAAACAAATGTGCTCAAAAGAATGAAATCCGAAAAATAAATATAAATCGTGAAAACGATGATGAGAGCAACAGGAAGGATTGATGCGAAAATCGTTTTTTCCCTTCCAAGTTTGATTGCCAGAGTTTTTGCCTTGAACTTAATATCGCCTTTAATGTCTTCTGCATCTTTGATGAATTCTCGCATCAAAGTATATAAAAAGGCATAAATTGCGATAATGACACTATTAGTAAAATTATTACTGCTCAATCCTCCAAAGATAAATGTGGAACCTGCTGCATAAGCAACTACAAGGTTGCCGATTAAAAAATTCATCTTAAAAGTTTTAGCATAAAAAAATAGCAGGAGGCTGTTAATAACGGCAATTATAACACAGTATTTATTTCGTGTAAGGAAGCTTAAGATGATACCAAGAATAAAGAGAAAAACTGCGTATAAATATGCTGAACCCGGTTTGATTTTTCCGGAAGGAAGAACACGATTTGGTTTATTAACCGAGTCGATCGGAAGGTCGAAGAAATCATTGATCACGTATCCTGCTCCAGCAATGATTGTGGCAGATAAAATGGCAAAAACCACGTTATAACTATGCAAAGTCAAGTTGCGGAAAAAGATGCCAAAAAGAACACAGATTGCTACAAACAAGCAATTGAAAGGGCGTAAAATTTTTATGTAAGCCATAAAGATTATGGTAATCGCTCTTTTATCATATTAACGAACTCAAGCATAATATCATTGTTACGCATATTTTTTATCATATTATATGAATCACGAATTAATTTTTCAGCTTGTTTCTTAGATTTTTCTAAACCGATTAATGAAGGATAAGTTGCTTTATTGTTTTTTAAATCACCTCCCGGATGTTTGCCCAAAACTTCAAAGCTGCCAACTTCGTCTAAGATGTCATCTACAATCTGATAAGCCAGACCAAGGTTTAAAGCGAAATTTCCCAGAGTGATAGTAATATTTTCTTCAGCGTCATATAAAGCACAAGCAAGTTCAGTAGATGCTTGCAGCAATGAACCGGTTTTCTTATAATGAATATAGCGCAGAACATTTATATTAATCTTTTTATTCACAGAAATAATATCAACTGCCTGACCTCCGATCATACCGCGAGTAGAGATTGCTTTTGTTAGGATTTCAATACATTTAAGTGCCTGGTTTCGGTTTTTTATCTCAGTAAGAACCTCAATCGCTTTTGTGATGAGAGCATCGCCAGCAAGGATTGCTGTGGCTTCACCAAATTTTATATGACAACTGGGTTTTCCTCGGCGTTCATCGGAATTATCAACGCTGGGCAGATCATCGTGGATGAGAGAAGCAGTGTGCACAAATTCGAGTGCAACTGCTGCAGGAAGCAAGCGTTCCAAACGGTTAATATTTTTTCTGCCAAGCAGCATTTCATATGTGGCTAAGAATAATAACGGACGCATTCTTTTGCCATCACTTATTACAGAATATCTCATAGCTTGATGCAATCCGGTGGGATATTGATCTGCCGGGGCTAAATACTCATCTAATGCTTTTTCAATAAGTTGCCCTCTACTTTTGTAATATTCTTGAACTAACAAATTTTACCTCGTTTCTAAGTTAATTAATTCATTTTTTCATTATTTCTCAGATTCAGAAAATCCATTTATTTCAATGCATTTTTAAGTATGAAAATATTAAATATCTATATTCAAGATAATAAAAATACTTATTGCTGTCAATAAATACTTTGTTCAGATTAACCTTGAAAAGATTTAAAAGGTTTTTCTTCCTGCTGAACTTTTTCAACGGTTAATTGATATTTGTAATTTGTGAAGTTTTTTTAAACTTAACAAATTTATGATTTTAATAAAATTTCTTGAAAATTCACAAGTTCTTGAAACTTGTTAAGTTAAAAAAAATAACCATTGAAAAGGTCTACTTGATAGAGTTCCTCTGATTGTAAACCGTTTGAAAATTGAAAATTGAAAATTGAATAACCTGAGAGCAAACTTCATATTTTTTCAATTATTTTTTTTTAATCAGTGATTATCCGTGAGCTATAAAGTATCTAAAAAGCTAAAAAATCTAAATTAATATTGGATGAATCTAAAGATGAAGATTATTAAAAAAAGTGCTGAGCAATAGTATTTCAATGTAACATACTATTTTTCTTCAAGTTACGAAAAAAGTGCTTGACAGATAAATCTCAAAAAAATTTTTGAAGATTGAAACTAAAAACAAAAGAGGAGATAAATTATGACAAAAGCAGATTTAGTTAGATCAGTTTCAGCAGAAACAGGCATCATCCGTAAAGATGTTGCATTGGCAGTAGATGCTTTCTTAGAATCATTAAAAGATTCACTTAAAGATGGAAAACACATTGAAATCAGAGGGTTTGGAACTTTCAAACTTAAAGTTCGTAAAGAGAGAATGGGAAGAAATCCTAAAACAGAAGAAAAAGTAAAAGTACCTGCACGTGTAGTTCCTACTTTTAAATTTTCAAGAGCATTAAAAGAAGACATTGATGCTGCCAACCAGAATTTATTGTAGCGCAGTGGAGATTTAATGCCCTGCGGAAAGAAAAGAAAACGTTATAAAATCAGTAATCATAAAAGAAAAAAAAGATTACGAAAAAACAGGCATAAGAAAAAAAATAAGTAAAATTAAATTGAAATTTTGTCGAAATTCTTCTTTAGGATTTCGACATTTTTTTTATTAGATTCATCCAAAGCAATGCCAGAAAACAGCCAATCAAATAATATAAAAAATCTGCCCAAACAAATGAAGTTCCCAGAATTGTTCTGCCAATAAATGTATCTCTAATCAACTCCAGAAAAGGTGGATGCCAAAGTTGTGAAAACTCAATCATACAGGTTACTAAGAAAATTAATAAGGCAATCATTTTTGTTTTGATTTTTTGAAAAAAGAGAAAAACAATTAAACACCAGAAAATTTCATAAAATACATCACAAAGAGAATTATTCACCCAGAACTCAAATGAACCTTTATAAAATTTTGAATAAAAACCGATTGGTGTGACAAGCAAAAGAGAGATTAAAGTTAAAATATGCGTTTTGTTAATTTTTTTCATAAATCAGTTTCTGTGATAATTTCAATTCCGTTTTTCATAAGCAATTCCGTTGTAATTCCGTTTCCGGAAATTAATTTTCCAGAGAAAGAACCATCATAGATTTTTCCATAACCACATGAAGGTGAGTATGATTTTAAAATAGCTTTATTACAATTTACCAATTTGGCAATTCTCAGAGTTTCTTCAGCTCCTTTTTGAAAGTTAGGAGTTACATCATCTCCATTTTTGTTCATCACCTTTTTGCCTTGAATTTCAGCAGGAATTCTTGGTGTTGGTAACCCGCCTAATTGTTCCGGACAGATTGGAATTGCCAGACCATTCCTCACCAATTCCACAACTTCAGGATGAGGGCTATCATCTCCTAAGTAATTACATTTTATTCCAGCTAAACAAGCACTGACTATTATCATAATTTATCCTTCAGATCCGAAAGCTTATTTATCGCTTCAATAGGAGTGAGATTATTCACATCGAGTTTTTTTATTTCTTCCAGGATTTCGTTTTTCTGTTCTGCTTTTTCAAAGATAGCATCGAAAATATCCAATTGCGAAGATTCACGAGCTAATTGTTTTTTCGCTTTTGCAGTTAAACCTTGCGGACTGAGTTCGTGTTCTTCCAGGTTTCCCAATATTTCTTTGGCTCGTTTTATCACTTTATCTGGGATTCCAGCTAATCGAGCCACCTGAATTCCATAACTCTGATCTGCAAATCCACGCTCGATTTTCCTGATGAAAATGATTTTATCATTCCATTCTTTTACAACAATATTGTAATTTTTCACTGCTGGTAAAATGTTTTCCAGTTCTGTTAATTCGTGATAATGAGTTGCAAAAAGCGTTTTTGCGTTGATTTGAGAATTATTATGGATAAACTCAACAATTGCCCAGGCAAGACTGAGACCATCAAAAGTGCTGGTTCCTCTTCCAATTTCATCCAGAAGGATCAAAGATTTGGGAGTTGCTGTATTTAGAATATTCGCTGTTTCCAGCATCTCGACCAGGAAAGTGCTTTGTCCCATTGCCAGGTTATCAGATGCTCCCACTCGCGTGAAAATCTTATCAAAAATCGGAAGATTTGCAGATTCAGCAGGAATGAAGCTTCCCATTTGAGCCATAATTGCAATCAAACCAACTTGCCTAAGATAAGTAGATTTTCCTGCCATATTCGGTCCGGTAATCAAAGCAATCTTATTATCAGAATCATTCAAATTCACATCATTTGGGATGAACTGTTCATTTTCCAGCAATTTCTCCACCACCGGATGACGGCATTCTTTGATTTCCACAATTCCTTCATCATTAAAATCCGGTTTTATATAATTATTGTGATAAGCTACAAAAGCAAGATTTGAGAGCACATCCAGATATGCCACGATTTCCACAAATTGCTGCATTAATTCGATTTTATTATAGAGCTTATCCCTGATTTTATTGAAAAGTTCATACTCGATATTTCGGATGCGTTCTTCCGCT
>JAUWNO010000430.1 GCA_030612605.1 Armatimonadota bacterium | reverse complement strand
TGGTAATTCCAATGATTAACCTGGAAAGAACGAAACAGCTTAACCTGAAAATCAATGAGGAGATTCTAAAAAAATATGGGAGATAATATGTTAACTTTTGCAGAAGAGCTTTTATTACTTGCCTTAGATGACGAAAAGGGAGTTCTTGTTCAAATGCCGATTATGTCTTTTGAATATGGACTTGTTGGAGCAATTCTGATGGAATTAGCTCTGATGAACAAAATCGACACGGATTTGAAAAACCTGATTCTCATCGATGAATCTGAAACCGGAGATGAGATTTTCGATAAAGTTATCCGCTTTATTAAAGAATATCCAAAATCTAAAGATGCAAAATATTGGGTTAATGTAATTTGCAGTAGGATCGAAAATCTCAAAGACCTTTTATTAGCCCGTCTTATTGAAAAAGGTATTTTGAAAGAGGTTGAAAAAAAGATTCTCTGGGTTTTCTCAAAAAGACGATATCCTGTAGTTGATAACAACGAGGAAAAAGAGGTAAAAACCAGGATTCGTGATACAATTTTGAGTGACGAAATTCCAGACCCGCGGGATATTGTGTTGATTTCTCTGGTCAGGACTTGTGGGCTGATGGATGAAATTTTTTCTCCTGAAGAGATTGAAACTGCAAATTCCCGCATAGATCAAATTGCAAAGATGGACCTGATTGGTCAGGCTGTTTCTAAGGTTGTAAATGAGATTCAGAAAATGGTCACATCTGCTGTTGCTTCAGCAATGATGGGTCCTCCGGCATAAATGAATTTGGTTATTGAAAATTGAAAATTGAATATTGAATATTGAATATTCATCGTTCCCAATCCCCTGATTGGGAACGCAATAAATATTTACCCTAATAGGTGGTAATAAATGAAGAAATTTATTTTGATTTATCTTTTTTTAAGTATTTGTATCATTTCCTCTCTTTTGGCAGAGGAGGAAATTTCTGAGCAAACCATTATTCTGGAAGTTCAATGGTTTCCGCAATCTCAATTCGCAGGATATATCATGTCTTCAGAAAAAGGATTTTATAAAGACCTCGGACTTGATGTTCAGATTAGTTTTTCTGATGGATCAGACAGTCCCATAAACAAAATCTTGAATAAGGAAGCAAAATTCTGTACAGCCTGGTTATCTCAAGCGATAGTCTTAAAAACAAAAGGAACACCAATCGTAAATATCTCTCAAATCCTGCAAAAATCTTCTCTTTTACTGGTGGCAAAAAAAAAGAGTATAATTTTTGAGCCAGCAGATATGAATGGAAAATGCATCAGTACCTGGGGTGGAGATTTTTCCATCCAACCCAATGCCTTTTTTAATAAATTCGATATTAATGCGAAAGTTGTTCCCCAATCTTTTACAATCGATGCCTTTCTTGCCGGTGCTTGCGATGTTTGCTCTGCAATGTATTACAATGAATATCACAAGTTTATCCAAGCTGGAATAAATGAAGATGAATTAGTCCCTTTTTTCTATTCTGATTTTGATTTGAATTTTCCTGAAGATGGGATATATTGTACTGAAGAAACTTTCAATTCCAATCCTGAACTGTGTAATAAAATAGTTCAAGCTTCCGTTGCTGGTTGGGAATATGCTTTTGCTCATCCTGAGGAAACCCTGGATTTTGTGATGAAATATTGTGATGAATTTCATATGCAGACCAACTGGTCTCATCAGAAGTGGATGCTGGAGGCTATAGAAACTGCTGTTAAATATCAAGTTGGAGACGATCCTGCGAATTGGGGAAAATTGCGAAAAGATGATTTTCTGAGAGTTGCGTATGAATTAAAGGAACAAGGCTTTATAGATGAAATTCCGAGTTTCGATAATTTTTTTAAAGGTGATTTGAAATGATAGATGTTATAAAATTAGAAGTTAAAAAACCGATCCTGAGAAAATTAATTCTTTCCATTGGAATTCCTCTCTTAATAGTTTATTTAACTGTTCTGGTTCTCAATTATATCTGGGGAAAAAGTGCTGCTCTTGAGCAGACAAAAAAATACCTGATAGAATTAACAGACCATCATGCTGCTGTTTTGGATGCTCAATTTTCAAAGATAACCATGGCTCCGATTGCAGTTTCAGAAGCTCTTGAAACTTTGCAAAAACCTACTCATAAACAGCTCATTTCTCTGGTCGAGGAAAAAATGGAATTCAATCCAGATATTTTTGGTATGGCTATTGCATTCGAACCTTTTGACTTTGATTCCAAGAAAGAATTTTATGCTCCTTATGTATACAGAGAAAATAGGAATTATACATCTTGTGAACTTTCCGAAAGTTTCAATTACCTGCTCAAAGATTGGTATCTGATTCCCAAACTTTTAAATCATTCTTATTGGATAGAGCCCTATTTTGATGTAGG
>JAUWNO010000478.1 GCA_030612605.1 Armatimonadota bacterium | reverse complement strand
TATTCATCAAAATCAAAGAAAGCTTCATTGTTAGCATTATTGTAGTTATAACTGTATGAAAAATAAACTGTTGGAAAGAAATTCAATTTTGTTTGAAACAGGCTGAGTTTGCTGCTTTTTATTTCGTTTTTCAGGATTTTCATATTAAGATTATCCTGGAAATTCAGCTCAGATTCGATTTCTTCAAACTCTGGCTCAGCAAAATCATATTCTTTATCCTGAACGTTCAAATAGGAAAAAAGGTCTTTGCGTAATTTGGAAAGATTGTTCTCTGCTTCGTTCACAGCAATTTCATAATCTATCAAATCTATCTCGCTCTGCTTCAAATCCAGGATCGATTTCTCTCCTGATTCGAATTGAGCTAAAATCTGTGAGTATATCTTATTTTGAAGTTTCAGGTTCTCTGCGTGAATTTCCAGACTTTTCTGCGATTCCAGAACAGAAAGATACATCGAAACAATATTGAAAACAATCTGCTTAGTCGCTTCCTGCAATGCTAATTCCGAATTCTGTTTATCAATGAGAGATTGCCTGATATTGAAATAAGTCGGCTCATCCAGATAAATGCTTTTGGTCAAAGAAAATCCGGAGGTTCTATTCCAATCTTCTTCAATATATTTTGATTTACTTGCTGATACACTTGCAGATGGCAAAATCCCAAGATAGCTGCTTCGCAAAGATGACTTCGAATTCTGAAAGGATGATATCTCTTTCTGCATTTCTACAGAACGTTCCAATCCGAGTTCAATGAGTTCATCTAAATAATACTGCTCTGCAAAACAAAGTATTGGTAACAATAAAAATAACAATAAAATCTTATTCATTTTTGAATCCTTTATCTTAATGACTAACATTTCCCAGTTAGTTTTCAACATATTTAATTCACTAAAACTCATTGTTGAAGTGACATTCTTTACATGCAAGTCTTCAACAAAGCATTTAAGAAACCCACGAGTTCAGTCGTGGGAAAGGACTTTTTCCAAAGCTGTCGTACATCGATTCCCACGACTGAACTCGTGGGTTTCTGTGACAAATGAAAATTCGCGAATGATGAACAATTCTATGAATTTGATAGAAGATCATCTATTACCTTATTGGTTCCTTTTAGTTTTAAGTGGGTAGATATATCTGGAGGTCAAAAAATGAATTTCCAATATCGAACAAGGAATATCCAATATCCAAGTATTTTTTAGCCATAGCTCATTTTCCTACCCGCCTTATCAATGCTCTTGAAAATATTGAGATCAAGCTTAAATTCTACGATTTGAAATTTTCATAATTTGATGTTGATTATATGCATCTTTTCTTTGAATTTGAGTTAAACACATTTTCTGGTTTTTGTTTCCGGAAGTTGTCATAAGAATTATACTTCTTTTCTTTTTCACTCTTTTTTTTACTTCATCAGTTGGATATTCCGTGCTTGCCCCGTGTAATCTTCTTTTTTTATTACACTGGGGTTCGATATTGCCTGCCCCGTAGGGAGCTTGCGACTGTTCGGGGGATATTCAATTTCACTCATCTTTTTTCCTCAGCTTACTGTTCAAGCAGCGATAAAATTCCTGCTACTGCAGCTTCCGATTGTATTACTGAACCCTGAATATCTTTGGGACCTTCAGCGCATCCTGCTACAAAAATTCCAGGTCTGGAAGTTTCTACAGAACCAATCTTTGAAGGTTCGGTTTCTATGAATCCAAAAGAGTCGCGTTTTATTTCTAATGTTTTTGTTAATTCTTCGATCGTATCGGAAGGTCGCAGAGCATTAGCCAGAATGACCATATCGATCAGGATTGATTCTTTCGTTTCTTTTCCATTAAAATAGGAAACTTCTAACTTCCCATCTTTTTTGGAAATGTTCATCTTTTTTCTATCGGACTGGAATATAAATTCGGAATCGTGTGATTTTGTTTCATCATAGAATTTTTGATATGATTTATCTGTCAGGCAAATATCAGAATAAATATTATATATTTTTGCATCGTGCAAATTATGTTTAATAAAACGAGCGTGTTTGGAAGATGACATACAGCAAATATTAGAGCAATATCC
>JAUWNO010000268.1 GCA_030612605.1 Armatimonadota bacterium | reverse complement strand
CAATTGCATTAACCTCCTGACTTGTCTGTCTGTAACCATCTCTTACCCTCCTTTCAAAAGGAAAGAAGATAGCACAGCATTATCTTTGAAACGGGAATTTTAATTGTCGTTAACAGGGAATTCTAATTGTCGCTGATCAATCCTCATAATTGACTAAATCTAATTCATTCGCTAAAAGCTTTTCTAATAGATGTTCTTTATTTAGTCAAGAAAAGAATTAATACATTTTATTTACCTTTAAGTTTTCTGCTTATATTTCGCATGGTTATATGGATTTAAACCGGAAAACATGCAATTCTTCGTGGACTTCGTGATGAAATATATTTGTGCTTATGCAAATACCGGCACAAGAAAGAGGTGCAAAACTTATAGGTTTGAGTGAGTTTAGGAACATTCTTTACATTTCCATATTTACAGTTTTAGGCTTAAGGATCGACCTGCCAGCCATCGGCTTCGCCTTCAGGCGAGGCGGGCGGGTTAGATTGTAGCCCTTTTGTTGTACTATTGTTTCTCCTCGCTTTACCGACTGACTCACCCCGGCCAATGAGAGATTGAAGAACCCTGCTATTTGAGCCATACCAACACCAAGGTCTCTTACCGCCCAATAGCACAACAGACTTTTTGCCTTAACGCGCAAAAGAATCATAATTTCAAATCTGTAAATGTAAAGGGCGCCCCCGAAGTCGATATGTCCTCATCCAGGATTATTTGTGTAGTGGGAACTGTGCAGGCTGTTTTTGCCATGATGCCACTTTCTGCGATAATCAGCTTTGACATGTTTTTTCAATGTATCTCCGTCTGCGTAAACAGATGTCAGCTAATGCGCTAATCAAGACGCGACACCAAACTCTTCCAGGCTTTGACACCAAACCTCATTAATTCACATAAATCCAAAAATGGTATAATTTTATATCAGAAGCATTTTGGCGAGGGTGTTTGGAAAAAAGTTTACCTATTGATTTAAAATAAAATTTTTCAAGTTGTTCAGATTTGTCCCATTGGGCATCTAAAATCCATTGATTGACTTTGGAAAACCAATATTCAAAATCTTTCTTTTTGATGTAGGCAATCATGCCATTTTCAGATAAAGGATTATCTTGATTGTCAACTCCGTGAAATCCGTCTTTAAATCGTTGCATCCCAGCCCATTTCCCATATACATATTCGTATTCTTCTCTTGGCTTTTTTTTAGTTCCTTTTGGTGTAGGTAGTATTTTGGCTTCGATGGTAAAAATCAAATTACTTCCTTGATAAATCCCAACATCAATTTTATGGCTCCCTTTTTGGGCATTTTCTGGGATGAAAGAATATTTGGATTTTGATTTGTTTATCAAATATACGCAGAGAGACAAAGAATATTGATTTTCATTCTTTTTCTTTTTTAAAATATCAGAGAATTCTGGTGAGTTTGTAAAATTAGGTAATTTCTCTTCAATATATTTTAGAAGGTCCAAATTCACTTGATTTGAACTACCCTCATCTATTTCGGTAAATTCATGTTGTATATTATTCATCATAGTTCGAGTTAGCGTCCAGCTTTTTTTAAGCCCATAAAAGTTTCATCAGCATCACGTAAAGCAATAGAATTAAGCCAATAGCGTATAGCGTGCGGTTTGATTAAAAACACACAATCATAACCGTTCAGATGTTTGTAAATTCTACAAACTCTTGTAAATATTATCCCGCGATTAGAAGCATTATTATAAATCAACGATTTGATAATATCATCCAGCTCATCCTCGTCAAACATTTGAAAAGAGAGTCCTTTATTTTTTCCATAGCCAAACTGGCAAATTGTAAACAATTGAGTTTGGGAGAACTTTCCGCACTGCCAGGATTTGCCGTTTTTGGCGTAAATTGGATTTAAGGTGTCACAAAAATTTTTCCCGAACTTTTCAAGTTGCTCTTGGCTTACTTTTTCGTGAAGTTTTCTTCCCTGTCCTTTTTCGCTGATGGCTTTACCTGAATGAATGTAATATTCCAACACATCTTTTTGCAAGATTTGTTCTGTTTCGGAAAGTTCCAAGTATCCTTCGTTCTCTGAAAAATAAGGCACAGATAACATTTCCGACTTATTAACATCTGTTTCTGTTAAAACCAAAGCACTACTACTAACTGCTAAAACATAAAGCTGGCAGTTTAATTGATTATTAGTTTTTTTGAGCCGTATAAAATTAAAAACATCTTTCAACGTATGCTCATCTTCTTCCGGCACACTAATACCAATAAAATCACGATTATAATATAAATATATTTTTTCGGTGAAATTATTATTTTTAGGAATAAAACAGGCAGAAAGAGTATTTTTACCTAAAACTTGATCTATGATCATAAACGGAGGGGTATACATAAAGATGTCTTTTAAATTATTTGAATAAATATCTATATTTTTGTCAATTTCAGGTTCACCGCTTTCTGTTATGCCTATAATTTGAGCCTGACTTTTTTTCACGAATCCTTTCCCGCCTTCAAAACCTCTTATTTCTTTCCAATTATTTTTTGAATCAATAAAGCCCTTTAATGTAGGCAACAAACTCAGACGATAAATCAAATGAAACAGCCTGTCGCCACCCAATAAATTCGTTTTCCAAACGAATTGCTTTTTCTCATCGGTTGCCCAATCATGGCATACAAAATGACGGTCATAATGGTCTATTTCAAAGGCAATCTTCTTTTCTATGGTAGTAATCCGTTTGATAACTGTGTGTTCTATCTTTTGCTCTTTACTTTCGGCAGAATTTGCCAAAACCACACAAACGGGTGTATCGACACTACCAAATAATTTACGTCGCAAATGCGTAAAATCAAGGATTTTTTCAATGGTGAATTTTGTAAAAATACGCTTTCTATATTTTTGGGCAGATTTGGTTTTATTATAGAGCAATACATTGGAAGGAAGAATCAAACACGTTTTTTTTCCAAAAAACATCGCTCCTTCAAAAAACTTGAGGGCAAAATTATTATTGGGAATATCTTTGTTACTTATGCCAAATTGTTGAATTTGACTCTCGGAAACTGCGTTTTTTTTACTTATGTCTGATATTGGATTAAACGGCGGATTTCCAATCACCAAATCAAATTTTTTATCTTTATTCTCTACCGCCCATACAAAGAAATTTTGGGTTTGAATATTATCTCGTAGGCTGTTTAATTTCAAATTATTCCAAATTTCTTTTGGCTCAAGTTTATCCAATAAAGCAATTGTTAAACTAAAAATACTAATCAGTGTAGCAGTAGGGTTAATATCTACACCAAAAATATTATTTTACAAAATTTGTTGACAAATCTTTTTGTTAGGAAATTTAATTTTCTTTGTATTTTTTTTATGGTGATTAACAGCCCACCATTGCAACATCCTTTTGTAGGCAGCCGCGAGAAAAACCCCTGAACCACAACTTGGGTCAAGCACTTTGAATTGATTGCTGGAAAAATATGTTTCCGCTTTATCCAAAGGCATGACCTCATCAATAAGGGAGTTCACCAAAAATGGAGGCGTATAAACAACGCCTTTTTCTTTCGGCAAAAAGTTTTCATAAATAGAACTGATGAGTTCTACCGGCAAATGATTAAAGCTATATTGTTCCCAAAGAAAATATTGTTTTTGGGGAATATCAAGTTTAGCCCTCAGAAAATCAGCAACTAAGGACAATTCAGTTTGTTCAATTTGTTGTTTTTCTTCAGGTAAAAAATTATCAAAGATATTTCCATTAAATTCACAAGCTAATTCACTCAAGTTTCGCACCCCTGAAACGGCGTAGAACCAGTTAATGCCTCAGTAAGTGCGTCAACATAGGACTGAAAATCGTCCTCAATTTTGAAAAGTTGAAAGATCTTTGAAAAACTGACTCGGAAAAGGCCTTGAAAGAA
>JAUWNO010000017.1 GCA_030612605.1 Armatimonadota bacterium | reverse complement strand
GAACTTGTGCGAAATTCCAATCGAAAAATGACCTTTTCCGAAGAATATGCAGATAATATGATGGAAGGAATTATGGAAGAACCCATTGATTTCGGAAGAAGTGAGATTGCAGATAGAATCTTTGATATTTCTGCACCTATTATCGCTGAATATGGTATCCAGCTCATCGATGTGAAAATCAAACGCATAAATTATGTTCAGGAAGTTCGGGCAAAAGTCTATGAGCGAATGATTTCCGAACGTCAGAAAATAGCAGCTAAATATCGTTCCGAAGGGCAGGGAAATTCTGCTGAAATTCTTGGAAAAATGCAGCGTGAATTAGACCAGATCCAATCTGAAGCTTATAAAAAGGCACAGGAAATCAAAGGTAAAGCAGATGCAAAAGCAATCAAAATTTATGCGAATGCCTACAACAAAGACCCTGTATTTTATGAATTTCTCAAAACCCTGGAAACTTATGAAAGTACAATCGACAAGAAAAATACGCTCATCATGACTACTGACAGCGATTACTTCAAGTACTTTAAAAATATTGAACCAAAACAGTAAAATGTGTGAAAAATTCTCCAACGAATATTGGATGAATTTTGCATTGGAAGAAGCTCGATTGGCACTTCTGGAAGATGAAGTGCCAATCGGTGCTATATTGGTAAAAGATAACAAAATAATTGCTGCTGAACACAACAGAACCGGACAACTGAAAAACGGACTTGCCCACGCAGAAAAACTGGTAATTGAAAAAATCATCGATTCCGGAGAAAAATACTTTTATGATTACACTCTTTTCGTAACAGTAGAGCCTTGTTTGATGTGCGCCGGGATTATCATCTGGTCGCGGGTAGGAAAAGTAGTGTTTGGCTGTTATGATCCTAAAGCAGGAGCAGTTGGTTCTGTTTATAATGCTCTTCTGGATAAAAGTTTCAATCATCATCCTGTTGTGATCTCCGGTGTAAAAGAGAAAGAATGTTCAGACCTTCTTAAGGATTTTTTCAAAGAAAAAAGAGATCGTGAATTAACATTTGAAGATAGACAGTTTTAAGATGGAAAAGATAGAATATTGATGCTTATAGGTTATGCACATAACCATTAAGAGTTGGAAATTATCGCATTATTTTTCAGAGAAAAGAAACCAAGCTCATTATTTTAATCATCCGGGTGGCACACAGAAGTGAAAGTTATTAGTTTTTACTCCGGTTTAAATGAGTTCTGCAGAATAGTGTGTTTTTTGTCATTCTGAGGAATTCTACTTGCTTTTCTAACGAAGGATCTCTACTTATAATAAGATTCTTCGTGAGTCTGAACAAGGGAGAAAACTCAGAATGACAGCTGTTTTTGTATTTTGCAGAACCCACTTAGGCTTAACATAAAGGAGGAAACCAAATGAATGATTCTGTAAAAAGAAACAAAGTAGCAATTACAATTAAATGGATCGCAAGGATATGGAGTATCTTAAGTTTAGCTTTTCTCTTATTATTTTTTGGTGCAAGCATTTTCAGCTCAAGCGGAACTGATACATTTACATTTAAGGATGTGTTTCAATTTGTATTTTTCCCGATTGGATTGATGATAGGACTTATTATCGCCTGGAAAAGGGAAGGACTGGGTGGAATAATTGCAATCGCCAGTATTATCGGTTTTCATCTGCAAATGCTAGTCACTCACGGGAAACCGGATTTTGGTCTGCTTTTTGAATTATTAGCTGCACCTGGAATAATGTTTATTTTATACTGGCTTTTATCCCGGAAACGGGTTGTTGAATAGGAAGAGGACTCTTGCTCTATTTTTTTTAATTTGACAGAAGGGAAGTGATTTTGTTTTTTAAATGAGATTTTGCTATGTGAATAAATTGTTTTCTTCAAATCATTTAATTTGGATTTTTGTAACAAGATTGGAAATTGTAGATGAAATATAATTTTGAATGGGACCCAAACAAAGCTAAGACAAACAAGGATAAACATGGAGTAAGCTTTGAGGATGCATGTACTATATTCAAAGACCCAAAAGCATTAACTTTATTTGATGAACAGCATAGTGAGTATGAAGAACGATGGATAACTTTAGGATTAGCTTTTTCAGGAAAGTTACTTGTGGTTTGCCATACTTTCAAGGAAATTGATAAGACAGATTCGATTATAAGAATATTCTCAAGTCGCAAAGCGACAAAGAGAGAAGCAAATAATTATGGGGAAAAAGTTATGAAGAAAGAATATGATTTTTCTAAAGCGGAGAGAGGTAAGTTCTACCATTCCAAAATAAAACTTAATCTTCCAGTTTATTTGGATGATGAAGCTTTGGCATTTGTAAAAAAAATTGCAGAAAATAAAAAAACCGAGGTTTCTGTTATAGTAAACGATTTGATTCACAGTGATATGAAACTGGCAGAAGTAATTAAGTAAAAAAAGTTAAGAGAAAGTAATGAAACCGGATTTTGTTCTGTTCATCGAATTAATAGCTGCACCAAGAATATTGTTTATTTTATACTGGATCTTATCACGGAAACGAGTTGCTGAATTGAAAGAGTTCTTTTTCAATAATTGAACTAAGTAAAATTTGTAAAATACTTCTTGACATCTTTTATGGTTATTACTAAATTTAGTTTGTGCTCTAAATTCATAAATAGAGCTAATAGATACTAAAATTAGGAGGAGACATGGCATCAACTATTTTATTTCAAAATCCATTTAGACCTGGTGCAGGTCATATGCCCCCATATCTGGCTGGTAGAGAAAATGAAAAAAAAGAATTCCTGCGTTTGATTTCACAAGAAACAATTCTAGAAAACATGGTTCTGACGGGATTACGTGGTGTAGGTAAGACGGTTTTACTTGATACGTTTAAACCAGATGCAATTGCACATAGATGGTTATGGGCAGGTACTGATCTATCGGAATCTGCAAGCATAAGTGAAGAAAATCTTGCTATTAGATTATTAACCGACCTATCAGTAATAACATCAAATACTATGGTTTCTCAACGAGAAATATTAGAAATTGGTTTTTCTTCATCACAGAAAATCGTTGAAAAAAATCTTGGTTTTAATTTTCTGATTTCTCTATATCAAAAAACACCAGGTTTAGTTTTAGATAAATTAAAATTTATTCTGGAATTTGTATGGACTAAATTGAAATCTCAAAATATTAATGGAATAATTTTTGCTTATGATGAAGCCCAAAATTTATCAGATCAAGCATCAAAAAACCAATATCCATTAGGAGTTTTGCTCGATACTTTTCAATCAATTCAAAAAAAGGATATCCCATTCATGTTAGTCCTTACAGGACTTCCTACACTTTTTCCTAAACTGGTAGATTCTCGAACATTTGCAGAAAGAATGTTTAGGGTAGTATTCCTAAAAAGATTGAATAATAAAGATAGTAAAAATGCAATAATTAAGCCTATTAGTAGTAAATGTCCTGTAAATTTTACTACAGAATCTGTAAATGTAATTATTAAACATTCGGGAGGTTATCCTTATTTCATACAATTCATATGTCGCGAAGCTTATGATGCTTTTCTCCCAAAAATTGCTGCCGGTGAAAATCCAGCAGTACCCTTACAAGAAATCATTAGGAAATTAGATACAGACTTTTTTGCTGGTAGATGGTCTAGAGCTACTGATCGTCAGAGAGAGTTACTTCTCGTTATCGCTAAAATAGAAAATGCCGGAGGTGAATTTTCTGTTCAAGATATTGTTGAACTATCAAAACAAACAATACAAAAACCATTCAGTAGCAGCCATGTGAACCAAATGCTTAATTCATTATGCTTAGCGGGATTAATTTATAAAAATAGATTTGGAAAATATTCTTTTGCTGTTCCACTTCTTGGTCAATTTATACTAAGACAAAATAAAACTTACTAATCTCTTCAGAACTCCATCCCAAACTCAGTCTCACTCTTCTCATTTGTTTCCAAAGAAAATTTAAAGCCGTGATTCAGAAGTATTTCTCTGGTTAAAGTAAGCCCGATTCCCTTTCCGGTTTTTGTGCACTTAAATCTGAAATAATTGACAATAATTGATTCAAATAATTTATGAAATTGGAATTTGTATTGGAGTAATTATGTTATCCAAAAAAGAAATTTTAGATTTTTTAAAAAAGAATCAAAAGCTTTTAAAAAAGGAATTTCATTTAAAAGAAATCGGATTATTCGGCTCATTTGTACGAAAAGAACAAAATGAAAAAAGCGATATAGATATTTTAGTTGATTTTGAAGATAATGCCGATCTCTTTGATTTATCTGGTTTAGGAATTTTCATTGAAGAAAAACTGAAACATAAAGTCGATATTGTACCAAAGAGAGCATTAAGACAGGAACTTAAAGATATGATTTTAAATGAGGTTATTTCTCTATGAAAAGAAATTATACCTTATATCTCAAAGATATTATTGAGTGTATTAATAATATCGAAAATTTTGTTAATGAAATGCATTTTGAAGAATTTATATCTGACGACAAAACTTCCAGTGCAGTAATTCGAAAATTTGAGATAATTGGGGAAGCAGTTAAGAAAATTCCTGATGAGATCAAAATTAATTACCCGAACATCCCCTGGAAAGAAATAGCTGGAATGAGAGATAGATTAATTCATTTCTATTTTGGAGTTGATTACAAGCTTGTTTGGGAAACAATTAAAAAGAGACTACCGGAATTAAAATCCTTTATAGAAAAAATTCTACAAGACTATAATTCCTGAAAAAAAAACTTCTTTCTCCATTTCTCCTAAAACTCAATTACAAACTCCGTCTCACCCTCCTCATTTGTTTCCAATGAAAATTTGAATCCATGATTCAATAATATCTCGCGCGTTACAGTAAGTCCAATTCCCTGTCCGTTCTTCTTCGTACTGAAAAAGGGTGTAAATAATTTCTGCTGAATATCTTCTGAAACTCCCTTTCCATTATCCCGGATTATTAGTTGTTTGTTTGGAGTTGTTACAATTGTAATTTCACCATTTTTTTCGATAGCTTCCACAGCATTCTTAAAAATATTTACCAGCACCTGTTCCATCTGCTGTTTATCCAGCTTAACCATCAGAGGTTGTGAATCAAGTTCCCATCGCAGTTTGATGTTTCTTTTTTCAATATCTGCAAATATAAATTTGCCCACGTTTTTTAGTAGTTCATGCAGGTCGGTTTCTGTCTTTTTTGGTGAAGGGATACGAACAACATTGGCAAAATTTTCCATAAACCTGTTCAGGTGAGTGTTCCTTTCTATTGCCACATTGAGTGCCTCTTCGTAACTTCTCTTATCTTTTTTTTGCAGTTGGTCTTTAAAATTTAAACATGTGTTCAATATAGAATTAACCGCACCCAGCGAATTATTCAATTCATGGGACATCATTCGTATAACTTTCTCATAAGCTTTTCGTTCTGTCTTCAAAAGTTCATCCGTGAGTTCCTCGATAAGTATAAAATGATGATTAAAACCGCGATCTACAAAACTTGCCTTCTGGCATTTGAATGTTTTCATCCCGCTTATGGGAATAATTTCTGAGTTTCCAGATTGGAGTTTATTCAATTCTACAGGTAATTTGCCGGGCAATTTATCGAAAGATTTTCCAATAATATTATCTGTTTTTAAGCCAAGGAAATGTATGGCTGCAGGATTGATCTGAGTAATTATTTCATCAAAATCCAGAATAACAATACCTGATGGTGATGATTCTATCAGGTTCTGCAGGAAAAATGCTGTTCCCGCTGTTTGATCCGTTCTTCCCGAAGCTGGTCTATCATCCTATTATAGACCTCAATTAGCTGATCCATCTCAAAATGACCGACCTTCACGAATTTCATACTGAAATCTTTATCTTCCAGAGATTCAATGCCGGATGAGATAATGTTGATGGGTTGAATGAACTGTCTGTATAAAATCATCGATATGATAATTGTACAAATGATAAATGCTTCAGCAGCTATAAAATAATAGATATTTTCCTTGAACATACGCAAAGATAATAAAATGAGAATTATGTGAATAAATGAAACAAAGAGGATATATTTGATTTTCAATTTCATGCAGAGATACCGAATTTCTCCATTCTGCGATACAATGCTGCCCTACTGATTCCCAGTATTCTGGCAACCCGGCTGAGATTTTTATTTTCTTTCAAAGCCTTTAAGATCATTGCTTTTTCCATTTCTTCAAGTGTCATAGTGCCAACATCCGGGAGCTTTTTGGAAGTTATTTTTTGAGGTCCGGTAATAAATTCCTTTGTGAAATTATCTAATTCCAGAAAATCTTTATTGGAGATTACCACTGCTCTTTCCACCAGGTTTTTTAATTCCCGTATATTTCCAGACCAGGAAAGCCCTTTTAGCCAGTTCATTGCCTGCTTATTTATTTGCAGTCCCGGTCGTTTGTATTTATTTTGAAGCGTTTTAATAAAATAATTTGCCAAAAGCGGAATATCCCCTGCTCGTTCCCGCAAAGCTGGAAGTTTGAGAGATATCAGGTTTATACGGTAATAAAGGTCTTCTCTGAATTCGTTAGTGTTTACCATTTCCTCCAGGTCTCTATTGGTTGCACAGATTACTCTCACATTTACAGTTCTGGGTTTACTGGAGCCCAGTACCTCAAAAGTCCTGTCCTGAAGCACTCTCAAAAGTTTTACCTGCATATTGATATCCAGCTCACCGATCTCATCCAGGAATATCGTACCATTGTTCGCCATCTCAAAACGCCCGATGCGATCGTATCTGGCATCAGTGAATGAACCTTTTATATGACCGAACATTTCGCTTTCGAACAAAGAAGAAGATATTCCACCAAGATTTACTTTTACGAAAGGTTGATTCTTACGTGAACTATTTTTGTGGATTGCTTCAGCGATAAGTTCTTTACCTGTTCCGCTTTCGCCCAGTATCAATACTGAAGCATCTGTTTTGCTTACACGACCAACTGTTTCCAGTGCTGCTACAAAGACAGGATCTTTCCCAATGATACTCTCGAAATTATATTTTGAGTCAATCTGGTTGCGAGTCAGTTTTTGTTCTGTTTCCTTAGAAAGGCACAAGGCAGTTCGAACAGATTGCAGGAAAAACTCATTGCTCCAGGGTTTGGTGATAAAATCCACAGCTCCTGCTTTCATGCCATCCACAGCCAGCGAAATTGAACCCCAAGCTGTGATGAGAATTACGGGAATTGCAGGAAGTAGTGATTTAATTTCTTTTAAGAGTGCAAGCCCTTCTTCACCAGTGGTTTCCATTGTGAAATTCATATCCAGAATTATCAGGTCGGGTTTTACTTCATTTATTACATCCAGAGCTTCATCAGGATCGGAAGCAGTAGCAGTTTCATAATCATTCTGGTTCAAGAGAAGACTCAAGGATGTTTGTACTGCAAAATCATCGTCTATGATTAAGATCTTATGCGCCTTTATCCTCCGTAGTTAATGAATTTGAACCCCACGTGTTTGTCAAGTGTTCGAAGATTTTAAACCTCTCTTAATCTCCCAGCCTGTGTGAAAATGATTTTTCTTAATTCTCCATTACCCCCAACCCTAACCCTTCCCCCTATCGAAGGGGAAGGGAACTGCCTGCTGCAAAAGGAGATAGATTCTCCCCCTAAATAGGGGGAGTCAGAGGGGGTTGAGAAAAAAAGAGCTTTTTATCTGTTTTCACACAGCCTCTCCCCTTCAAAAGGGGATTCCAAACAAAATCCTCTTTACGAGGTGGAACAAAAAGGAATTTTTTCGCAAACCAGAGGTTTGAGTTACGTCATTCATAATGTAGTGCTTCTGAAGGTTCCATACTCGATGCTAATTTACTGGGATACAATGCACACAATGCAGTAATAACATAGATCAATAAAATTGAGAAAATATACGCTAGAATGTATATATTTGTTTCGATGAAACTAAAGATACCCAGAAGAGGAAACTGCAGGGCAAAGAAGCTACCGAAGATCATGGCAAAAGTGGAAAGAACCAAAGCCTCCCCGATAATCTGCTTATATATTTCCATTGCTGTGGAACCCAAAGCTCTACGCAGCCCAATTTCAGATTTCCGACGATTCGTATTATACCAGATAACTCCAAAAAGACCGAACGCTACATTTATAACCAGGAATCCGCATACCACAATCAAAATCACAGGAAAGATCAGGGATTGGAGAGTAGCTGATTTTTTCAATAATTCGAATGTATTCATTTTTATCTGCCAGTCATTAGCAATATTCGATAATCTTTTAGTCAGGGTTTCTTCGAATTGAAAAGGTGTTCCTTGTCTCATTTTAAGCAGGATCCTGCTTCCCATTGCTTCTCTGTCAAAACGGGATAATTCATGTTCCAGACCTAAAGAAATTCTCCTGAATGATATGCTGCTGGAACCTGAAAACTGTCCTGCGTTACGGAATTCATCAATTACTCCGATTATTATGTATTCTGTTTCATCTCTATAGATAACTTTTCCCAATGCAATATCATTTCCAAAAATTTCTTCTTTTGCATATTTATTTATGACAAGCGGATTTTTACTGGAAGCATTGTCAGATGCATTAAACCAGCGTCCTGCCAGTATTTCCATTCCCATCACATCAATAAAATCATCACTTGCATACCTGATGTTGCATCTTATTTCCCTACCATCGTATTCATAATTTGTCATATTCATAACTGCTGGCGTAAATATAAAAGATACCGAATAAGCAAAATTTTTAATTTCCAGAAAACTTCTAAAAGCATTTTCAAATTGAAGCAATGTTTCCTTTATTTCGTCTTGAGAGCTGTCTTTCCAATCCATAGTAATATACCAGACATCCTTATAGGAAAAACCTAGCGGTTTAAGATAATTAGTGATATTATAGATAACAGCGACCAATACCAGAAACAGAACTATGAATGAAACAAAGATACCGAGTGAAGTCATAAAATTCGTTCGTTTCTTATTCCAGATAAGTTTAAAGAAATGCTTTATCATCTCTTACCTCCATGAATAGCTTCTGCAGGTTGCAATCTGGACATCTTAAAAGCAGGATACACTCCTGAAAGAAGTCCAAAGAAAACTGCGAATATCATACTGTAGAAAAAGATCCTGAAATTTAATCCCAGATGTGTATCAGGGATTATGCCGCTCTGATTGACCATCCACAGTATTATTGCTGCCATGACCAGGCTGATGAAACCTCCGATCAATGTAATTATTATATTCTCCACAATGAACTGTCCCACCAAAGTAAGGGAAGACGCTCCAAATGATTTCCTGATGCCGATCTCTGAAGAACGTTCAATGATCCTGCTCACATTGATATTAACCAGGTTTATGGTGGGAAGAAGCATGAAGAGTGTCATCAGCACAAAAAGGATGGTCATGAAAGGAGCAAGATTTCCCTCCTCCCTGCGAAATATCTGCCTGGCAAAAGCTTCACCATAACTCGATGTATTGGCAAGAATCCATTCAAATCTACCTTCCGGAAACTCAATTTTCTCCAGATGTTTCTGGAATTCAGATTTGATCTTTGGAAAATCTTTCCTGCTGTGAGCCAGAACCATGGCAAACCATCCGGAAAAGTTACCAGTTATCGTAATTCGATTTAGATCTTCCTTTGCATGTCCCATTGGCACCCAGATATCAGAATAGGGCATAATCCTCAGGATAGATACATTTTCCACAACACCGATAACGCGGTAGGTTTTTCCATCTGCTTCGATATACTTTCCAACTGCAGCTTCACCGTCAAAATACTGATCTTTAGTTTTTTCATTAATTACAGCAACATTTGCAATGTTATCAACATCATCCCTGCTGAATGGTTTACCTTCCGAGAAATTGAAATCCAGGATATCCCAGAATTCGCTGTCTGTATATTTGATTCCCAGTTTTAACTTTTTTTTGTCTTTATAAACAACTATGGGATTATGAAATGAAGCTAGGGAAATCTTTTCTGGTGTTTTCAATGATTTAACATATTTATTCAGGAAATAAGGACTGAAAAGAGGTCCTGAAGATGTTCCTCCTTTTTTTGATCTTAACATTCCCATAGTAACCGATAGGGTTCTTCCCAGTTTTTTCTCGGGATAATGCGGACCAAATGTATGGTCCAGTGCCGAAGTAAATAATACAATAATGAGCAAAGTGAAGCTGATCCCGAACAAACTGATAAAAGTGAACAGCTTGTGCCGAGCCATCACTTTCAAAGCTATTTTAAAATAATTTTTTAACATAAAATCTCCTTCGGAGAGGAAAAACGGAGAACCGGAAAACCGGAGAAACGAAAAGCCGGATGAACGGAAAACCGGAGAAACGGAGGAATGGAAAACCGGAAAACCGGAAGAACGGAAGACCGGAAAACCGGAGGAATGGATATCAACGCTAATCTGTTTTTCTCCCTTTCTCCTTTTTCTCCCTTTCTCCGTTTCTCCCTTTCTCCTTTTAAAATCTCTCTTTTCTTATTTTAATAAGGTTATACAACATCGCAGATATTTTCTTTGTTTTTTCGATTAGAATCTCTACTTGTGATTTTTCGATAATTTCCAATTCTTTTGCCAAATATAATTGAGTTCTTAATTCTGCACACGAACCACGAGCGATGAATAAAAAATGAATGTATTCCTTATTTGAGTCTCGATCAAATCCTTCTGAAATATTTGACGGAATTGAAACAGACGCTCTCTGCATTTGATCTCGCAAACCAAAATCTTTATTCCCTTTTAATCTTTTGTAAATATCAACAGCAAGTCGCATAGATTCTTTCCAAACTATCAAATCTTCAAATTTCTCAATTTTCTTACTCATTTTCTTAATCCTTTTTTAGTTTTTAATTTTTTCAAATTTTTCCATTATTCCGTTCTTCCATTTCTCCTTTTCTCCGTTTCTCCATTTCTCCCTTCCTCCCTTCAACTCACCTGACTTCCATCAAACAACCGGATAATTCTATGGGCTTGCTCAGCCAGATGTTCATCGTGTGTAACCATAACGATTGTAGTATTTTCTTCTTTATTCAGTCTCATCAGAATATCCATAATTTCCGCACCCATCACACTGTCCAGGTTACCAGTCGGTTCGTCTGCCAGAATTATTTCCGGATTACCCACAATAGCTCTGGCAACTGCTACACGCTGACATTGCCCACCCGAAAGCTGACGCGGAAAATGTTTTGTTCGGGCACTCAGTCCCACTTTTTCCAAAACTTCCAAAGCTTTTCTGCGACGTTCTCTGCCGGACATCCTCCTGTACAAAAGAGGAATTTCCACATTATCAACCACAGACAGATCATTGATAAGATGGAAACTCTGAAACACAAAACCGATCTTCCGATTTCTGAGTTTTGCAAGTTTTCTATCTCCGAAAGTATTAACTTCCAGTTCATCAATTAGAACTTCACCCTCGGTTGGTTTGTCCAAAAGCCCCATGATATTTAGAAGAGTACTTTTGCCGCAACCGGATGGTCCCATCACAGCAAGGAATTCTCCTTTTTCAACGTGAAGGTGAACATGCTTCAGGGCTGTTGTTTCAATCGTCTCCGTTCTATAAACTTTGTCGATTTTTTCTAATTTAATCATCATTTTCTCCTTTTTTTTACTGCAAAGACGCGAAGACACAAACTTTTTCATTGATGAAGATTGATGTTAAAAGATGTAAACTGATAATAATTTATTGAATTAGACTGAAACAATTGAGCAAAACTAGAAAATAAAATTGAATTCTTCTTCTGTCTCCATCAATTTTTTATATGTTTAAATCAATGAAATTATTAGCGTCTATTCGCTGTTCACAACTTCTTCCTTAATTTCTTTAATGCCTTTTTATATTTTTTGTCATCTTGGTTTAAGCTGATCGCTTTTTCATATTCAGCTTTGGCAAGATCGAGTTTTCCCTGCTTTTCATAGATCATACCCAGCCGCCAGTGGGCAGCATCCAGAGAGGGACTATCTTCTTCAGGATCGTTTTGAAGATATAGCTTCATACATTCCTTTCCCCGCTCCAGATTTTCTCCGGAAAAAATTGCAGTTCTGCCAATTTGATATAAGGAATTCAAAGCTGTGGAATCTGCAGCAATTACTGTTTCAAATGTTTCAAATGCTTTTTGGAAATCTTCTTTCTGCTGAAAGATCATTCCCAGATAATGATAGATCTTCAAGTCTTCGGGATATTGATTTATATATTCATTACACTTTTGTATCGCCTGTTCGTAATCTTCATCGAACATAAGGAATTCAATTGAAATCTTCATTCCCTTCTGAGGATCTCTGATCTTAATTTCTTCAAGTTGTTTCAATGCTTTTTTCTTATTACCACCTGCAATTTTGGGAGGATAATAATAACTTTCCGCCAAAAATACTCTAGCCTCAATATAGTCAGGATCTAATTCGATAGTTCTAAGAAAGTATTTCTTACACTTCTTAAAATATTTCATAGCTTTCATCATTCCGTTTTCAGGATTTTGTGATAGTTTCAAATAAGCTGTAGCGAGTAATTTACAGTATTCAACATTATTTTCATCTTCTTCTACAAATTCTTCCAGTATCTGAACAGCTTGTTCATTTTCATTGTTTTCCATAAGTTCTTTTGCTTTCTCCAGACTGTTTTGAGAAAATAGAAATAATGGAAACATGAATGTGAGTACCAAGACAATTATAGAAATCTTTGTTTTCATTCATTGCTCCTTATTTTTTTATTGGACTCGACTTGCAACGACCAAAGGAAGTACGAGTTGAGAACAGTTGTCACTCTATCGCAATTCTTCCCGATTTATCGGGACATCCCCTGCGTTCATTACAACTCCTATGAAACCACTATGCCGACTTATCCCAAGATTCCTACGGAACTTAGGACAAGTCTCATTATGAATTCCGGTTTCATCTTAAATGAACTATCAGCTCGCTGATAGAGGGGATCTCAAGTTTTGCTTAAACAACGGTTTAACACAAATTTTTTCTCCGTGTGCTCCGTGCTCTCTGTGGTTAAAATCATTTTATCTGAATCTCTTTTTGATGATGATGGTCTTCCATGCTGGAAATAATAACCTCTTCACCCGGTTCTATCCCATTTTCAATCTCTGCATAATCAAAATTTGTTGCTCCTATGATAACAGATCGCCTGATAGCTTTGTTTCCTTCTATAATAAAAATATCCTGCTTACCTGAACCATTTATGAACGGTCCGTTCTTAACCCTCACGACATTTTCCTTGGAGGATGTGATTACAGATACATCGACTCTCAAGTTAGAGCGCAATAATTCATTGGTTTTATCCTCCAATTCCACAAAAAAAGTGATAATGCCATTTTTTATTGTTGGTTCTATACTGGATATTTTCCCGCTAAGGTCGATTTCATTTACACGTGCTTTGATTGGATTTCCTACGATAAGTTTTGCTGCATGAATATCAGAAATCTTAGATTCAATTTTAAATTTGTCCAGATCAGCAATTCGAGCAATGATTTCACCTTGATTTACATTTTCACCAATGTTGTCCTTAACCCAAGTGATTACACCATTACGAACTGATTTGGCTTTTGCAAGCTCCAGTCTTTTTTCTAATTCTAAAATATTATTCTCATGAATTTTAATGCTTAAATCCAACTCCTTCAAGTCAGCTTGAAGAGATTCCTCATGGTTCTCTATTTTCAGTCCCATCTGTTGCTGCTCGAGTTTAGCAATTTTAAGATGTAAAATAGCTTGATCCAGATTTACTTTTGCACCACCACCGAATTCATAGATATGTTCTTGAGCTTTTACTTTTGCTTCCAATGATTCGATCCTTAAACCCATGATTTCATATTCACTTCTCAAATCTATCAACAGTCTTTCCAAATTCAATTTCAGTTGATTCTTTCTGTTGATTTTCATTTCATATTCATCTTGCAGTTTTTTATAAGCGATCATTGTGAATTCATTGTTCAATTTTAAGATTGGCTCACCGAATTCAATTTTGTCTCCCGCTTTATGAAAAACACTGTCAATCGTTGAAGGAAAAGGGCTTGTGATAACCTGCTCAAATTCGGGAACCACAATTCCAGATGCTGTTATCGAGCCTTCAATAGCACCAATTTCCGTAGAAGCAACTCGTATTCTTGAACGTTTTATACTAGGATTGATTATAGACCTGAAGGATAGAAAGAGTATTATAAAAAAAGCAAAAACAATAAGATATCTTACAATTTTTTTTACTTTTCGTTTTTTAATATAATCGCTTGATAAATCTTTATCCATAATAAACCTTCAATAATTTTTGTCTTATAAAAATGCATTTATTATGCCAAAAGGTTATCTTGTTATTTTTAAAAGATTTAGCTGTGTTTATGATGTGTTTATAATTGTTCGGAAATGAACAGTTTGTCCGAAAATGAAAATAAAAAAACCTCTCAAACGAGAGGTTTATTAGTTTTTGATTCTTAAATAAATTCTAGAGTAA
>JAUWNO010000062.1 GCA_030612605.1 Armatimonadota bacterium | reverse complement strand
TTAAATGTCTTTCATAATTAACAGATAAATTTATGGGTAGAAAAGTATACACAGTATCTTCTATTGCTTTCTCATCTTCAAAATGATGTATACATACAACATCTTTTTTATTATATTCATATCTTTCTATAATATCTATCTTTATTCCTCCATCAATGTCAATTATGAATCTATTTTTATGATTATTAGTTCTAATAAATAATCCACAATTAAAAGAAACAATATCAATAAATGAAAAATCTTCAGAAAATATACTATTCCCGAATATGCTGCAACCATAATAAAAAGAATAATTTTGTTCTCTTATAATTTTAGAGTTTATATTAATAAACCTAAAAAGTAATGGTATTTGAAAAGCAATTTTATTGTCGTAGAAAAGCATTCTTGGCGAAAAATTTCCTTTTCCCCCAAGCCATGTTATCAAACCATCATTTTCTTTATAGGCTACATTACTCGCAAATTCCTCATTTTCTATCTGTTTATTTGCTTGAGCAATTGCAATATGATTAATAACATCAATATAAAAAGTTCTACTTTCAACACAATTAATACTCTTTAAAAAACCAAAATCTTTTCCTTTTGTTATTTCAATTTTGTAAGTTCCTCCTTTTGAAAAAGGTATTTGTTTCTTTCCTTTACCGGAATATACATTTTTTTTATTTTTGGTGATTTTAAAATTCAAGTCTTCAATCCTGTAATAACCTGAACTGATGCTGAAATCAAAAACAAAATTTATTCTTTTTAGTTCGATATCTCTTCTTACCTGTTCATCTTTTTTTAAATTTATTTTTTCTTCATAAGAAATATAATTTTCTTTGGTAACTTTTAACGAATAATTTCCATATGGAATATCAATGAAACTTTCAATTCCTTTACCAGAGAAGTATTCTCCCTCATCATCAAGAAGTTCAATTTTTGCATCAATTGGTTTAACTGTAACTAAAATTGTTCCTATAATCGGTTTGGGGAAAAGTTCCTCTGTTATCCTATCACCAACTCTGAGAATAAATTGTGATTCTACAATTTTGCATTTGTGTTTTTCAGCTCGCAGATATACAGTTCGCGGAATTAATTTAATATTCTCATATTGAGTTAGCAAATCATCATTCAAATAAATTTTTGTCCCCTCTGAAGTTTTTATATTTAAAGTTCCAAAATTTTGTTTCGCAATTATAGTTTTAATAAATTTTTCTTCTGATTTGATTAACACTTTAAAAGGATCAGCTTTGAAAAACTCATGTTCTGCTTTAATTGAATGTTCACCTTCAAAAACTGGGATTATCGTTAAAGGAGTTTCTCCTTGATACTTACTATCAAGAAAGATTTTCAGATTTACTTCCGGTTTGGAAGAAAGTTCTAAAGAACCAAAATTAATTTGTGGTTTAAGAATTTTTTTTTTAAAATCCGGTTGCAAAGTATAGTTTTTTTCTGTTTTGGGTGAATTTATATCGATATAATCTTCGTAATCGACATACTTCTCTTTTGTAATTTTTATTCGATATTTTCCAGCTTCAAAGAAATCATCAACCGGTGTTGTTCCTTTCAGTTTCACACCGTCGATAAAGATTTCTGCTCCTTTCGGGTCAGAATTTATTATTAGAGTTACAAATTTAGTTTTTTTGAGAGTAAATTCAAAATAAATATTTTCTTCATTTATAGTAATTATTTCATTCCTGACAGGTCCATAACCAATTTTTTCAATATCGAGAGTATGCTCTCCAGTTGTAATCCTGAAACTCTGTCCAGTTCCCAGTTTTTCTCCATCTATTATTTTTTCAGCATCAGCAGGTTCAGAAATTATCACAACATTAATAAATACTTTCTCCGGAACATTAGTGAGCTTCATTTCATAAACTCTTTGAGCATTAACTTCAATCCCAAAATCTGCCAGTAATCGCACTTCCAAAGGTTCATATTCGGAGTGAGTTATCTCGATAACACGCTGGTTATCATTCAAGTAAAATATGTATTCGTGTTTTCCTTCATCATAGGTTGCTGCATATTTAGTTGGTCGGCTCACATTTTGGAAGCCAAGATTTTTCAGCTCTGTTTTCACAATGAGAACCGGCGCCCATTTACCGTCAGCATCTCGTACTTCTATGTTAATGTTGGCTTCGGGTAGTTCTTTGATGGATTCAACCCGGAGCGTGCCTAGAGATTCTAAAAATATTGAAATCGTGATAAATAAAATAAAAAATATCAGCTTTTTCATTTCCAGTTTTCTTTTTTTAAAATTTCATAATTTTCTTTATTGCCTTTCATTTTTTTGTAAAGGATTTTTTATTTGCGAACAACTTTTCAAGTTGTTCCTTTGAGCAAACTGGCAGCTTGCACTACATCAGACCAGACTCGTGGCAAATCACGAGTTGAGTATGATAGCATTGCCGAATGTTATCAATTCGCACTGCGTTACGAGTTTGGCAAGTCCATTCCATTTAAAACCTTATACCAACACCAATATATGGAACAAATCCCTGATATATTGGATGGTTTGGCTCTCCATCAATTGGTTGTGGTAATGGATTAACCGAACACCAAGTTTCTATTTCCCCTTTATAATACCATTCACCATTTGAACTGGGGCCTACAGTTGAAAACCACCAAAATCCTGCGCGAAGAACAAAAAAGGATATACCGCCGATATATCTTTCAAAACTTACAGATAAATCAACTGGCATCCATCCACCAAACGTAGCCTTGCCAATTTTTAACTTATTATCCTCAATCTTTATTTTTCTTACAAAAGATATACGTTCTTTATTATAATTCAAGTTATATCCCCAAATCCATTTCAAACCGCCATCAAGGTCAAAAATAATTCTATTTTTATGATTATATGATCTTAATACAAAACCTGTGTTAATTGAAAAAAAATCTGCAAAAAAAAATTCAGGGGAAACTGCCATATTACCAAAAAAACTTATTCCAAAAACAAATGAAACGATTTTTTCCCTTTCGAATTCACTGAAAAAACCCTGAATCTTAATAAGAAATGGTATTTGTAATGCTGCTCTTTTGTTGTATGAATATATCATAGGTTTGAATCTAAAGTCAGAATAATCTGAAAATAATTCAAAAATGCTTTCTGCAAATGTTGGTTTTCCTCCCAAGAAGCTTCTATAAATCTTTGTAGCAAATTCCTCATTTTCTCTCTGCTTTTTCGCTTTAGCAATTTCAATATGATTAACCACATTAATATAAAAAGTTCTACTTTCAACACAATTAATACTCTTTAAAAAACCAAAATCTTTTCCTTTTGTTATTTCAATTTTGTAAGTTCCTTCTTCAGAAAAAGATATTTGCTTTTTGCCTCTCCCTAAATAAACAATTTTCCTATTTCTTGTAATTTTAAAATTCAAGTCTTCTATCTCATAATAACCTGAGCTGACGCTGAAGACAAATACATAATTCACTTTTTTTAGTTCTATCTCTCTTCTTATTTGCTCATCTTTTTTCAAATTTATTTTTTCTTCATGAGAAATATAGTTTTCTTTGGTAACTTTTAACGAATAATTTCCAAAAGGAATATCATTGAAACTTTCAATTCCCTTACCAGAAAAGTATTCTCCCGCATCTCCGAGAAGTTCAATTTCTGAATCTTTTGGATTTGCTGTAACTAAAATTGTTCCAGTAATTGATTTAGGAAAAAGTTCTTCTATAATTTTATCTCCAACCTTTAGAATAAATTGTGATTCGGCAGTTTCGCATTTGTTTTTTTCTGCTCGTAGATATACAGTTTGCGGATTTAATTTTATATTCTCATATCGAGTTAGCAAATCATCATTAAAATAAATTTTTGTCCCTTCTGAAGTTTTTATTGTTAGAGTCCCGAAATTATGTTTTGCGATAATGGTTCTTTTAACTTCTTCATCCGCTTTTAGAGAAATTGTAATTGGATCGGAAAGATAAAATTTGTGCTTTGCTTTAATTGTATGTTTTCCTTCCAGAATCGGTTTTAGCGTAATTGGAGTTTTACCTTGGTAATCATCATCGATAAAAATATCCATATTAACTTCATGATCACACGATATTTCAATAGAACCGAAATTAATTTTAGGTTTAAGAATAATTTCTTTTATTTCTCCTCTTGCAAGAGAAAATGAAAAATGTTCGAGAATATAAAGTTTTTGAGGATGCTCTGCTTTTAATTCATATTCTATAGCTGGAATACTATCGAGCATAGATGGAGTAGTTTCAGAATATTTATTGTTTAAAGAAAAGTTCATATTTACTTCCGGTTCTGCTTTGATAATAATCTTCCCGAAATCCGGTTGCAAAGTATAGTTTTTTTCTGTTTTTGGTGAAGTTATTTCAATATAATCTTCATAAACTACATATTTATCTTTGGTAATTTTTATTCTATGTTTTCCAGCTTTGAAAAAGCCCTGACCAATTGCTCCAACTAATTCAATATCATCAATAAAAATTCGTGCTCCCGAAGGTTCAGTATGAATAATCACTGGAACATTTTCTGCTTTTATCATAATAAAAGTAAAATAATTATCCTCTTCAGAAACTATAATAACTTCATTTCTTTTCGATTCATATCCCATTTTCTCGATATCAATAGTGTGTTCTCCAGTTGTAATTCTGAAACTCTGTCCTGTTCCCAGGTTTTCTCCATCAACTATTTTTTCAGCATCAGCAGGTTGGGAAATTATCACTACATTAATAAATACTTTTTCCGGAACATTGGTGAGTTTCATTTCATAAACTCTTTGTGCATTCACTTCAATCCCGAAATCTGCCAGTAATCTAACTTCCAACGCTTCATAATCGGAGTGAGTTATCTCGATAACACGCTGGTTATCATTCATGTAAAATGTGTATTGGTGTTTTCCTTCATCGTATGTTGCTGCATGTTTAGTTGGTTGGCTAACATTACGGAAACCGAGTCCTCTAAGTTCTGTTTTTACAATTAAAACCGGTGCCCATTTACCGTCCGCATCTCGTTTCTCGATATTCATATGAGTTTCGGGTAGTAGTTTGATGGATTCGACGCGTAATTTACCGAGAGAGTTTAATGATAATGAAAAAGTAATAATCAATAAAATAAATAAAAGCTTTTTCATTCCTTCTCCAGAAACAGAATTTTCATTGATATGAAACAAATTTTCCTGTTAAATCTGTAAAGATATTTTTTCAAAATCCACGTGTCCCATCAGACCCGACTCGTGGCGAAGCGCGAGTTGGGGATGATGAATTCCAGATGGCATTTCCGAATGTTCTCGACTCGCACTGCGTCACGAGTCGAGTCCATTCTCACGTCTTTTTTAATGATCGAACAAAATTTCTCTAAATTTACTATCTTCTAAATATTTCTCATATTCTGTTATTGTATCTTTATAATTCTCAAAATCATCTTTATAGTCTACTAATAGCTTTTTAGTAAATAAATCACCTTTGCGAATTCCAATAAATTCAAGATAATTTGAAAATTCCCATTCGGATAATTCAGTTACCAAATCTGCTTTCTTCGGATTATAATGGATATACTTGCATAATTGTACAAGATAGCCATCATGATTTACTTTTTTATGTTGAAGATGACCCTGAAATAATGTTCCTTTTCTTTTGTATTTAAAATTATAGTGCAAAGCGTATGAAGCAAATGAGTCGTTGAATATTCTATAAATCTGCTTATCGGAATTTTGTTTGATACAAAAATGAAAATGATTTGGCATTAAGCAGTATGCATAAATTGATGCTGGATATTTGATTATTGCTTTTTTAAATTTATTCAAAAAATAAATATAATCATCTCTGTTTCGGAAAAGCAAAAGACTTTCAACTGAATGATTATAAAGATGAAAAACTGCATCTTCAACAAATTCTTCTTTTTTACATCTCATAATTATTCCTTTTATCCATCAGACACGACTCGTAGCGAAGCGCGAGTCGGGAATGATGGCTTCTCTTGTCCATGAGTCGCACTCCTTTCAGTCGTTACGACTCGCGTCCAATCAGACCCGTCTCGTGGCGAAGCGTGAGTTGAGGATGATAAATTCCAGATGGCATTTCCGAATGTTCTCGACTCGCACTGCGTCACGAGTCGGGTCCATTCTCATTTCATCTTATCTCTCGGATGATACCTGTATTCCTCAAAAATAAAATTCCTATCAATATTTGTGTAAATCTGGGTGGTATTTATGCTGGCATGACCCAAGAGCAGTTGCACATACATTAAATTCGCTCCACCTTCCAAAAGATGTGTGGCAAAGCTGTGGCGGAATGTATGAGGAGAAACATGTTTTTTAATTCCAGCTTCCAAAGATATTTTCTGAATTATTTTCCAGACTCCCATTCTGCTCATCTTTCTACCGAATCTATTTAAGAAAAGAACTGCTGTTTCTTTATCCTTTTTCAAAATTTTTCTTCCATTCTCATAATAATTTTTTATAAAATCAAACGATTCCTGGGCAATTGGTACTAATCGCTGCTTACCGCCTTTTCCCATAACTGTCACCACTTTCTCATTCCAAAGAATATCGTGAATGGTAAGGTTAATAGTTTCCGAAATACGCAATCCACTTGCATACATCAATTCAAACATAGCTTTGTTACGCATCCCCAGAGCAGTATCCATAGAAATGTAATCTAAAAATTTATTCATCTCTTTGATGGTGAGCACATCCGGAAGTTTTTGAGTGTATTTTATTGGTGGAATATCATTAAAGTTGAGCGAAATTTCAATATTTTCTTCCTTAAGAAATTTGAAAAAAGCTTTTATAGAACTTCTTTTGCGAGCAATACTGGAACTCAATATTCCAATTTCCTGAAGATTTACAAAAAAATCTACAATATCCTTTTTAGCAATTTGTTCAGCTTCTTTATGTATGAAACACAAAAAATCCGACACATCATGATAATAGGCTTCCACGCTATTTTGGGAAAGTCCTTTCTCCACCTTCAAATGATATTGAAAGCTGTTTAAATATGCCTTGTTATGAGGGGAAATTATGTTATCAATTTTCATTTTTTACCACAGAGAACACTCCGATACAGTCATTCTTCCTTACGGGGCAGGCGGAGAGCACAGAGGAAATTTTTTTAATTTTTCCCTCGCTCAAATCGTTTTCAAACCTCACAAGTGTGTGAAAAGTTTTTTTTGCTTCAACAACCCCCATCCCTAACCCTTCCCCCTATCGAAGGGGAAGGGAATTGCCTGTCACAATAGAAGTTATGGTTCTCCCCCTAAATAGGGGGAGTTAGAGGAGGTTGGGAAAAATTAACAATTCACACTACTTTTCTTCCTCTTCTTCCTCTTCATCAAGAACCGTGAATTCAGCATCGATTGGAACTTCCTTTTTGGGATCAAGTTTGGAAGAAGAAAACTTTCTCTTTCTCCTTCTAAAATAGATATACAAAATTATTAATAAGGGAATCGAAATAAACCAGAACCTTATTCCGTAAGCAATAACAAATCTGGAAAATCTGATAACAATGAAAAAAACCAGAAACCAGGTAATATACCTTAAAAAAAAGTTCAAAAATCTGTTCATTATTTTTCCCAATTCTTGTTCCCATGCTCCCGCGTGGGAACTTATCTTAACTACGCTCCGCGTGAGAAACTAACCAGTCTTTCGACGCAGGAGCGTCCAACTATTGCATTCCAACGCGGGAGCATTGGAACGAGATAATATCTAATAAAAAAGTTCAAAAATCTGCTCATTGTTTTTCCTTTAATAGCTGACGAAATCCAGGTGAAAAAACAGATTCAGAGTTGGTTTTAAGGAATTCAGTAATCATAATATTTCTTTCTTCTCTATCATAAGTCAGTTGGGTTAGTTTCAGAAGTGCATAATCAGCTAAAATCTCATTAGTGAATTCCTGCGAGAAAATGATTTCAGCTTGAAAAAAATCACCGGATTGCCAAGCCCAATCTCCAGCCAGAATCAGCATCTCTTCATTTTGAGTTTCTTCATAAATGGAAAAAAGAAAATTGATTGCTTCCTCAATTTTATAGAGCTGCCTTTTCCTGAAAGCATCTAAAAAACTCTCCCGGGCTGTTCCCTGCAAATTCGTAACAATCAAAGAAAATAATAAAGCATTATTTACAAGTTCATTTTCCGGGAGATTAATGATGAGCTCTCCCAGCAGACTATCAGCAGCTTCATCATTTTCCATCTCTGCAATCAGATAAGAATAATAATAACCCAGTTTAAAAATTCCAGAACCTTGCTCTTCTTCATACAGAAGATTTCTTAATCTCTCTTTTCCTGGTTCCAGTTGATCTGTCATAATCAGAAAATGGATGATTTCAAATTCAACTTCCTTTTGCTCTTTCAGATTAAAAGCAAAGAACTTAGCTTCATCCAAATAGTTCAAAACCAATTCATTCGATTCATTCTGTCGAATAGCGATATTTGCCAGCATTTCCCTGCAAAAACGATTTGCCTTGGTACGATAACGATATTTGACCTTTTGCAGTTCTTTATCATTATAAATTTGTAAGAGAATCTTTTCTGCTTCCTCCAAATTGTTTTGTAAAATAAAGATCTGAGCGATTTTTATTCTGGCATCTGCAATCAAATTCGGTTCTTTGATTTTCTGAATATACTGATTATAAGCTTTTTCAGCAACATCATAACTCCCCGATGCAAATTGCTCATCAGCAAAATTTCGGAGTTTATTCTTATCGAGCAAATCATATTGCAAAAGAGCTTTTTCAAAATTTCCAATATAAGCAAGAGAAAGAGCAAAAACCTCGATAACCTGTTCATTTTTGGAATTTTTGGCAAATTCCTCAACAGCTTTTACCTGTTTTTCATCGTCATCCAGAATCCTTTTCACCTGGTTTACAACATAATGAAAATATGATTTATTCTGTTCGAGATGCTTCAAATACTCCTGAATAGCTTTATCGTATTCTTTTACGTTCTGATAATTGAAAGCCAATTCTCTTGTAAACAGGTATTCATCTCCTGCAATATTTCTAGCTTTAATCATAATTTTTATGGCATTTTCATTTTGCCTGTTCTGCTCAAAAACGGAAGAAATAACTCGATAATAATTGATTTTTCCGGAATTCTCTTTTAAGAAATTTTTAGCTAAATTATAAGCTTTTGCCGGTTTTCCTTTGCGGAGCAGAATTGTAATCCTCAAAGTAGTTTCATCGATTTCCGGAAAAATACTTTGATGCTTATCCAAAAGGTTTTCTGCTTTCTCAAGTTTGGAGGTGATGAGAAAGTTATTAATCAATTTGCGAACAACCCTGTAATCGATTGGATATTTTTCCAGAATAATTTCATAAATCTCATTTGCTTTTTCATACTGTTTTCTTTTGGTAAGATTATCTGCTTGTTTGAGATAGATAGTTTTTTCATCATATTGGGTAAATAAACTGATGGATAAAATCAGTAATAAAAAT
>JAUWNO010000113.1 GCA_030612605.1 Armatimonadota bacterium | reverse complement strand
TGAAACTGGTTCTATCGAAACTCATAACTGCGTGATCTTCTGCTTTGAATTAATTGTCCAACATAACAAGGATTGAAACGAATGCAGTATTGATCAAAGCAACTATATTATCGTTCTTTGAATTAATTGTCCAACATAACAAGGATTGAAACAAATTTCTTATTCTCCGATAATTCTTTTCTTGTTTTTTTTCTAATTATTGATTATATTTTTCTTGTAGTGGAAGCGTTTCGGACGTAAAGCTGGGGGGCTGTTTATCAGGCATCGGAGCGCCGCTACTTTTTTCTCTTGCCTTTTCCAATTTCAATATTATTTTATCTATTGCCTTAATGATTTCTTCTGCTTCTTATTCGGTGGAAGCTGAGCGAGAAATCAAATTAAGGCTCTTTTCTTTATCAATTTAATATTATTGTATTTTATTAGAATTGACAGAAACATTGCTATTTATTTTTTAAAATAATTCATAATTATTCTGGAATATTTATTGCATAATTTAATAAAAGAAAAACATAAATATAATTGGAGGTTTTACATGAGAAAATTAGTTTTATTATTTATCTTATCAATTTTCGTTTTTGCTTTGAATGCTGAAGGTTGGCGTTTAAACGAAATGGAAGTGAGAGTTTTTTATAACAATCAATCGGAACTCGCAAAATTAGCTGAACTTCGTTTAGATGGAGATGTCTATCCCAATGGTGAAGCTTTATTGTATGTAATCCCATCCGAACTGGAAATGATCAAATCTACTGGACTTCGATATAAGATCGAGCGGGAAGATTTGAATGAATTTTCCAGGAATTTCTGGCAGTCCATGGATCCCACGCGCGAAGCATATCATACTTATTCTGAGATTGTGGCTCTAGCAGACAGTCTGGCAGCTACATTTCCCGATATCTGCGAAAAATATTTATTTGGCACTTCCGTGCAGGGCAGGGAACTGGGTGCACTTAAGATCAGCGATAACGTTTCCCTGGATGAGAATGAAGCAGAAGTGATGTTCGACGGCGGAATTCATGGCGATGAAATAGGATGTTCTGAAAATTGTATCCGCTTTGCCCGTGACCTGTGTCGTGATTATAGTACAGATCCATATATTGCCGATCTTATAGATAACCGCGAAATATGGATTTATTATTGTGTGAATCCTGATGGTCGTGTGATGGACATACGTAGAAATGCAAATAATGTTGATCTTAACCGTGATGGCGGTTATATGTGGGATGGCTGGGGAGGAAGCAGTGGTGCATTCTCACAACCTGAATCAAAAGCATTAAGAGACGCAACTTATAGCAGACAATTCGTTGTGCATACAACCTATCACAGTGGAACCGAATATATTTCCTGTCCCTGGAGTTATCGTGCCGACCAATGTCCGGATTTTGGTCATATTCTTCAGCTTGCCGGTGTATATTCATCTACATCCGGTTATGCAAATATGCAATATGGTCAGGGTTGCACAGGAATGTATCCTATTAATGGCAGTACAAAAGATACAAATTATGGCGCTGCCGGTGCTATAAGCTGGTCCATGGAAATTTCTTATTCTAAACATCCTCCTACATCACAGATTCAGACGTACTATCAGTACAATGTTCCGGCAATGCTGGCTATGATAGAATATGCTGGCTACGGACTGGAAGGAATAGTAACCGATGTTAACACCGGTGATCCGGTTACAGCAGCAGTTTTTATTAACGATTACTTTCCAACCTACACAGACCCCGCAGTAGGTGACTACCATAAATATGTTTTACCGGGAACTTACAATATTACGATCGTGGCAAATGGCTATGAAACTCAAACGATCACAGGAGTAACGGTAACTTCCAATAGTTCAACAGCCACGGATTTTCAACTTACACCACAGGATGGTCAGTTTGCTTATAGAATTTGCAGCTCTCAAATTCCAGATAATAATACTGCTGATGAAGGCGATACTCCGGGAATTATTGGAGCTCCGGATGATAGAAATTACTCTATTGGGAGAGATGGCTGGATTGTACTTGATATGCAATATCCCATTGTTGACGGACCAGAAAATGACATAAAAGTTTATGAGGGAGATACTTCCCCTGAAGGTTATACTTGTTATGCAAGCGAAACTATAGACGGACCCTGGCAATCGCTGGGAACTGGAAATGGTACGACTGAATTTGATCTGGCTATTGGAGGTTTGATAGAAGCACAGTTTATTAAAATAGTTGATGATGGAGATGGTTCTCAAACAGCACCGGATGCCGGATTTGATCTGGATGCAATTGAATCTATCAGTGATATTGCCGGTGTTTACATTGCTTTATTAGGATATGAAATAGATGAAATGATAGGTAATAATAATGGCTTTATCGATCCTGGTGAAACAATCGATATGCTGGTTTCAATTCGCAATAACGGCACTCAACTGGCTGAAGATGTCATAGGACTTTTATCTACTACATCTACTTATGTATTCATGAATAATGGTGATGTTGATTTTGGTGATTTGAATGCAGGGCAAACAGGATATGGAATTTTCACCTTCACTGTGGATACAGCTACTCCCATCGGGGAACTTTTGGCATTTAACCTGAATATTACAGCCAATGCCGGCACATACAGCACAGACTTCGGAATTACTTGTGTGGTTGGCATTATGATAGAAGATTTTGAAAATAATAATTTTCTCAGTTTCGACTGGGAATTTGGAGGTAATGCAGATTGGATTACAACTACCGGAGCTTATGAAGGAATGTATTGTGCGAAATCAGGCTCGATTAACCACAATCAGTCAACATCACTGATGTTGACTATTGATGTAGTTGCAGATGGAGAGATCAATTTTTATCGGAAAGTTTCATCCGAAGCAAACTATGATTATTTAAGATTTTATGTTGATAATACCCAGCTTGGTTCCTGGAGCGGAACAAGTGGTTGGAACCAGGAAACATATCCTGTATCTGCCGGAACGCATACCTTCAAATGGGAATATACAAAAGATGTATATGTGAGCACCGGAAGTGATTGTGGCTGGATAGATTACATTGTATTCCCTCCAATAAGTACATTTAATGTTGGAACAGTGGAAGGAACTGTAACAGATATAGACACAGGGTTACCGATCGAAGGAGCAGATATTTCCGGTCTGGCTTTAAGCGGTCCCGACGGAACTTACACTTTTGATATTGCTCCCGGAACTCACAATTTCACCTGCTTAGCAGAAGGTTATTATGACCTTACAATTGAAGATGTAGAAGTTATTGCCAATGAGGTGGTTATAGTAGATTTTGCAATGGAACCTGTTGTAATTTTATATCCACCAACAAATCTTGCGGCAACAGTTATCGATTATAATTCTATTATTCGTCTTACCTGGAGTATTGAAACTCGAACAAAAACAAAAACAAAAAGACAAAGAGAGCTTCTTGGTTTTAACGTTTATTATGATAGTACTTTGTTAGGATTCGTACCGGGTCCGCCATTCGATTTTTTGGGTCCTTTTGCAGCGGGAGATTATTATTTTGAAGTAACAGCAGTTTATGATGAAGGAGAATCTGAACCTGCGGAAGTTATTGCAACTGTTGTTCTGAATCCACCGGAAAACTTGGCAGCAATGAGTTCCGGCAGCGATGTTATCTTAACCTGGGAACCTCCTATAATGGTTCGTGATCTGATTGAGTATAAGATTTACAAAGATGATGTCCTCATCGGAACAACCACGGAAGATTTCTACATAGATACAAATGTGCTTGCAGGCATTTACACTTATGGAGTTTCTGCTCTTTATGATGGAGATTATGAATCTGACCCTCTTGAAATAATTTTTGAACAGGTTAAGACCGGAAATCCACTTATTCCTGTGACAACGACTCTGATTGGAAATTACCCGAATCCATTTAATCCTGAGACAACTATAAGTTTTGCTTTGAAAGCAGATTCTGATGTTACTTTGAATATTTACAATACAAAAGGACAGCAAGTAAAAACTATATTGGCAGATAAATTAAATGCCGGTTATCATAATATTGTTTGGAATGGCAGGGATGATAATAACCAGGAAGTTACAAGCAGTATTTATTTTATGACTTTGGATGCAAATGGAGCAACAAACAGATATACAAGTGTAAAGAAAATTGTTTTGATGAAATAGACCTCACCCTAAATCCCTCTCCTAAAAAACAGGAGAGGGACTTTTTCAGATTTTACTCGAATTGTTGTTTCATCCGTCTCGGTTGAAACACAAAATTACTCATCAACACCGTCTCGGTGTTGCCTGTATCCAAAATAAATTTATCATATTCCGATATTAATAATTTAGTCCATTCAAAAAGAATTTTAAAAAACAAATTGACAATAATTTAATAGAATTACAAATAGCACTGTATTGAATTTATGGAGAAGATATGAAATATGAAGCTTGGAAATTTAACAAGCTCGCAGAAAGTGAGTTTGGTAAAGAATTATGGAAATTCTTGAATCTTCAGGAAACATTTATCCGAATGGAAACAGCCTCACGACTTAAACGACCTGCAGTTGAAGGAATTGCCGAAGAATTGAAAATACATTTCAAAAAAAACTTTAATGATCTTGATAAATCCGAATTTTTAAGGATTAAACAGATGATCGGACACATGGTAAAACAAGTTATGGCTTCTCACGATTATGAAGTTTTTATGAAAAACGTGAGAGTTATCAGCACAGATCTTTTTACAAAAGGAACAAGATATCAAAAAAGAGGTTAATTATGGAATACAATAACAAAGAAAAATCTAAGTGCCCAGAAGTAGAAAAAGGAAACAAATTAGCAAATCTGTTAATTTCAAAATTACAAGCCTATTTTAATGAGGATAAACCTTCATCTGAAAAATGGAAAGAGGCATACAGAAAACAAATTCAACACATTGCACACGACGAACCTTGGTTAACACTTGTTTCAATTTATGCAATTTTCGGAGAAAAATCAACAAAAAATAATGAAGACAAACTTAACGCAATCAATCAAATATTTGCAAATAGCGGAACAAGAAATCCACTTCAATTGGATGAAATAATTGAAATAAGACTGGAAGAGCAACTTCGAGAAATTCTTGAGTATCGGGAAGAGTTGAAAAAAACATTTGAAAAAGATAACTTTCATTTATATCCTGATATTCGTGATAAAATTTGCAAGAAATTAGAAAAAGAATCGAGTTTTGAAGGAAACACAAATTTAGACCTGAAAATAATCGGAAAACAGAATGGAGTCAAAAAAGTAATTTTTATCGAAGCCAAGTTTTTGTCGGACATTTCATATAAAATCACTTATAATCCTGTTCGTGACCAAATAATCAGAAATATAGATGCTGGAATCGATTTAATAAAAAATGATAAAGCAGGGAAAAATGAGATAGTAAATTTTAAAGATTTTTATTTTCTGCTTCTGACTCCTCAAATATTCAGACCATCTATTTTCGGAGAAATTAAGAAATCTGCTATTGATAAATTCAATCCTAGAAACAGTAGGTTATACTGTTATAAAATGAGAGAGTATTTAGATTATCAAAATCTAAAACGGTGTTTACCCCATCGTGATTTAAGTGATAAAGAATGGATGGAAATTTCAAATAATATCGGTTGGATCACTTTTGAAGATTTTTTCAAATACTCAATCCTATATTCTACAATTGAAGATAATGAAAAGAATTTGATTGAAGAGTTTTTCAAAGAACGTAATTTGTGTTTTTATGATCAAAAGTAAAACGATGTGAAGAAACAAAAATAGTCCGAATTTGTAGATGTGATTTCTGTTTTCAATCACCTGATCGGTAATTAAAATTTATTTGAAAACGATTTTGTTATCAAACAAAACTGTTATTAAACGAATTCGTTTAACTTTTGAGGGATTAAAACAACAATACTTCTGATTTTTTTCTTTTCTCTTCTTTCGGTTCGAAAGGCACATCGAGTCGAGGTAACGATAGCAAGAACCTCGAGTCGACATCGCTTCGTTCTTCTCAACTCGAAAGGTAAAACCTAAGGTCTATTTTAATAAAATCATCTTTCTAATTTCTTGAAAATCTCCTGCTCTTAATTCATAAAAATATATTCCTGAAGCCTGGTTTTCCGAATTCCAGATAACTGAAGTCTGATTTCTGAGATCTGAAAACTGCTTCACCTTCTGTCCTTTCAAATTATAAATTATCAACTCCGTGCTCTCCGTGTTCTCTGTGGTTAAATTAAAATATATCGTAGTTTCAGGATTAAATGGGTTGGGAGTATTCTGATATAAATAATTTGTATTCGAACAAATTTGTTCTTCAATATTTGTATTATACACAAAAACATACCATGCTGTGGGATATTCATAATTCCCGTTTGAAACAATAGATTCGACTATGTATTCACCATCATTTTCAAAAGTTGCACTAAAAATAAAACCGGATTCATCCTGAAGTTCCTCATCGATATACCAGAAATACTCAAGATTTTCATCATCAGACAACACTCCAAAAACTATTGATTCACCTTCGTCTATATATAAAGAATCATCTTCCGGAATAATTGCATAAAGCTGAGGTGTAACAATCCGAATGCTGTCTATATCAACATCGATCAAAGGTTTATTGGGGGGATTTCCGCCAGGACCCGTGGTTGGAACTACACTTATATCATTAACTACATCCATTCCTTGAATCACATTACCAAAAGCAGCATAACTCCAATTAAGCCAGGGAGTGGGAACAACAGTGATAAAATATTGTGAACCGGCAGTATTTGGGGAACCTGTATTTGCCATACCGATCACACCTGGTTCATCAAATAACAGGTCCGGATGAAATTCATCTGGAATAGCGTAACCGGGACCACCATAACCGGTTCCATCAGGGCATCCATCCTGGATCATGAAATCTGCAATTACCCGGTGAAATATCAAACCGTCATAAAAGTTGGA
>JAUWNO010000214.1 GCA_030612605.1 Armatimonadota bacterium | reverse complement strand
AATGAGTATGAACGCATTTCTCTCGCATCTCCGATTGGTAAGGCAATGATCGGGAAAAAAGCCGGAGAAACTTTTACAGTAAAAGCTCCGATTGGTGAAAGAAAATTTAAAATAATTGATATAAAATAAGGAGAACATCCTAAAATGAAAAATGCGGAAGAACTGAAAAAGAAGCTGTGTTATCAAAGAAAAAACTTTTGGAAGGAATCATCTGAAAAAGAGAAAAGAAATGCTTTTAATTTTTCTGAAGGATATAAAGATTTCCTGGATAAAGGAAAAAGCGTCAGAGAAAGTGTAAATTACTTTGAAGCTGAACTCTTGGAAAAAGGATATCAAGACCTGGATAAAAAAGCAAAAGGAAACAAAATCTTTCGCATCTCAAAAAACAAAAATGCTGCGATTGCCTTCATCGGGAAAAATCCTATTCTTGAGGGGGTAAACATCGTTGCTTCTCATATCGATTCCCCACGAGTTGATCTGAAACAAAACCCGCTTTTTGAGGACAGCGAAACAACTCTGGGACTGCTTAGAACACACTATTATGGAGGAATCAAAAAGTACCAATGGATGTCAACTCCTCTTGCGATTCACGGTGTTTTTGTGAAGAAAAACGGCGAAGTTTTAAATGTTTCAATCGGAGAAGATGAGAGCGAGCCGGTTTTTGTGATGCCGGATCTTTTACCTCATCTTGCCAGGAAAGAGCAATACACCAAAAAAATTGGCGAAGCAATTACTGCCGGTTCTATGAACGTGATTTTTAATTCCATTCCATTCATCGAAGATGAAGAAACAAAAGAAGTGGTGAAATTAAACGCACTCATCCTTCTGAATGAAAAATATGGAATAACAGAAGAAGATTTTCTGGTGGCAGAACTGGAACTCGTTCCCGCAGGGAAAGCCAGAGATTCCGGATTGGATAAAAGTTTCGTTCTCGGTTATGGTCAGGATGACAGAATTTGTGCTTATACTTCTGCTCAGGCAATCTTTGATGCAGAAACTCCGGAAAAAACTGCGATAGTTTACCTCACAGATAAAGAGGAAATCGGAAGCGAAGGCAATACCGGAGCAAAATCCATTTTTCTCCTCGATTTTATTGCTGACCTTCTTAAATATAATAATGAATCTTCTGATAGTTTGAGTTTGAGGAAAACACTTATGAACAGCCAGATTCTTTCCGCAGATGTGAATGCTGCTATCAATCCAAACTATCCTAATGTGCATGAAAAAGAAAATGCTGTGCATCTTGGATTCGGTGTTAGTATCACAAAATATACAGGCAGCGGTGGAAAAAGAGCTTCCAATGATGCAAACGCAGAATTCAATGCAAAAATCATTAAAATCTTAAACGAAGAAAATGTGAATTGGCAAACCGGAACTCTGGGAAAAGTAGATGAAGGTGGTGGTGGAACGATCGCAAAATTTTTGGCTCAACATGGGGCGGAAGTTATTGATTGCGGTCCCGGAATCCTGGGAATGCACGCACTTTACGAACTTACGAGCAAAGCAGATATTTATTCATCTTACAAAGCATATAAAGCTTTCTTTGAAAAAGCTTAAAGAAAAAGAGGATTTTTTAAAACTATGTCATTATAGGAAATAAGATTATTCGCCGAACTAAAAATAGAAGTGTAAAAAAAGGGAAGCTTATAACCATGTTTTTCTTTTATAAAAACAGCATAAAGCCGATCTTTCTCTTTAAACTCATCCTGCTATCCTTCTCTTTTTGATGAGAATATGGAAGATCTTCCAAAGAGAAGGAACATAAGAAAAATAGCAAGAAGTCATCCCTCTCTTATGATAAAGAGAGGGACCGAGGGTGAGTTAGAAAATATCGAAGTGGAAAATGATAATAAAGAATCAAAATAATAAATTAAAAAAATTAGTCTTATATTAGACTAAGTAAGAAAAAATTGAGGTATCAAATGAGAAAAACAGTATTTCTCTTTCTATTAATAATTTTTATGTTTGGATGTAGTAAAAACAAATTTTATCAGAATTTACCTGCAGCAGAAAAAATGAAAATTGCTAATGAGTTTTTCGAGCGGGGAAAATATCACAAAGCTGTTCCGCTTTATTCTGATATCACCTTTGAAAGAAACTCCATCTTCACTGCTGAAGCCCAAATGAAACTTGCTGAATGCTATTTCCTGCAGAATAAATTTATGGATGCCAGATTTGAATTAGAAGAAATGATTCGTCTTTTCCCGGATTATGAAAATATCAGCAATGCCTATTTTAAGATTGGAATCTGCTTTTATGAAGAATCATTGAACCCGCACTATACCCAGGAGGAAACCGAACGGGCAATTGATGCGTTCGAGATTTTCCTGGAAAAATTTCCTTTCGCTGAAAATCGAGATAAGGCAGTCGAATTCATTCAAAAATGCCATTATAAACTTCTAAAGAAAAAATATAATAATGGTTATGCCTACTATAAACTCTATGATTACAGCTCTGCTTTGATGTATTTTGATGAAATTATTGAACTTGGTAATAAAGATAAATTAGACAGAATGTCTCTCTTTTATTCTACTAAAATCTACCTTTATAGAAAAGATAAAGAAAATGCCCTGAAAACGGCTGATTCACTTTCGCTGCGGTATCCTGATTCTAAGGAAGCGGAAAAGATAAACAAGCTTTTAAAGAAATTAGATTAGATGAAAATCGGTTTACTCGGCGGCTCGTTCAATCCTGTTCATAACGGTCATCTTGCCATTGCGAAAAATGCTCTTGAACAACTGGAATTAGATAAAATTCTTTTTCTTCCGGTTGGGAGGCATCCGCTGAAAACCGATAGAAATATTCCTCCATTTGAAATTAGATATAATTTGCTCGAAACTGTTTTGAAATCCTTCCCGGATTTTGAAGTTTCCAATCTTGATGAGAAGTCCGAAAACCTTAACTACACAGATGAATTAATTAAAAAATTGAAATCAAAATATCCTGATAATGAATTTTTCTTTATTACAGGTGATGATATTGTTCTGGAACTTCCGAGATGGCATAATTACAAATGGCTTCTGGATAATATAAAAATCGTTGTTTTTAACCGCCCAGATACTGATAAATCTGATTGGAAAAATCTTGATTATCTTAATAAACTTATCTTCCTTGAAATGAAACCTGTTAATATTTCTTCAAACGAAATCAGAGAAAAAATAAAAAAAAAAGAGAGTATTTCCAGATTGGTGCCGGAAATTATTATAAATGAAGTAAAAAAAATATATTCATAAAATTTGTCGTTCAGATTTAATATCAAAAATAATTTCTCGGGATGATAGATTTTGTTAAACCTGTTAGTTAAAAAAGGGGGAAATATAATGAATACTGAAGAAAAACCTGGTTCTTTAATGAAAAAAACCAGCCTGCGAAAATTTATCTTATCTGTGATTCTCATTGGTCTTGCAGTTCTTATTATTCTGTTTGCAGTTTCCCTGCGGATGATATATACTGGTGTAGAATCAATTTGTGAAATTGCTTCTAATAAATTTGAAACCGATAATGTGGAAGCACTTATCTCTCTAATAGAATCGGATGAATTTTCCTTTAAACAAAAGAACAAAGCTATCTGGGCTTTGGGTCAAATAGGTGATAGAAGAGCATTGCCATTATTGCGAAAATTAGATACTGATGAAATTCAGGAAAAACCGCTTGATTCCGACAAGTATATCGTTCAATATTCAGTTGAAAAAGCAATCAGGCAGATCAACAGTAATTTCATTGTCACGAGATGGATGTATCACCGGTTGTGAATTAGTTGAAAAAATAAAATTCATAACAGCTAATCGCAACTATACATTACGCAGTTTCAATCTTGCAGATTGAACCTAAATATTCTTTGTTAGTTCTAATTCGTAGTAAATTTTTTTCAATTTTGCTTCTTTAAATTTCATGTTTGCGTTGACATAATTTTCAATTTAAAAAAGGTTTAACGTGGTTTTGTGATTTAAAAAAGGGAGAAATTATTATGTTCTCTATTTTAAAAATAATTAAAAAAGACGAACTCTTTAAGTTTTGCCGGGAAAATCATATAAAGAAACTGTCTTTATTTGGTTCCGCTTTAAGGGATGAACTAAAAACTGAAAGTGATATCGACCTGCTGGTAGAGTTTGAGGATGAGCATATTCCGGGCTTAATAAAATTTGCAGGGCTTGAAATAGAGCTGACAAAAATGATTGGCAGAAAAGTAGATCTAAGAACTCCCGCAGAACTGAGCCGTTACTTTAGAAAAGATGTTCTTGCAAAAGCGAGAGTAGAATATGTTGCCTGAATATATAACTAATGTAAAGTTTCCAAAATAACTTAGCAATTAAAGAAAATCCCGAATTACAATTTCCAAATTACAAATAATTTCAAAATCTCAAATTAAAATGACCGAAACTATTTTGAATTTATATATTTGTTTATTGTGATTTATTTGATATTTGGTGCTTGAAATTTGAAATTTAATAAATAATTGCAACGATAATTAGGAAACGATCTAATAGATATTAATTCATGTTTACTTTGATGTGGATCATAAGACTATCTGGAAAACATTACAGGAAGATATCCCAGAGTTAATTGAAACTACAACTAAACTTCTAAACGAAGAATAAATCAGTTTTTCAAGCTTAACAAGTTTCGAAAACTTGTTAAGTTTTTCCTTTCTCCGCCACTACAATAATACCTGTCCCGATTTCATTCTTTCCATAAAAATCCAGCACCATAAATATTAATGATATTGGATAGAAAACTAAGTAATATAACGGTAGCATCACTAAAAATAATT
>JAUWNO010000289.1 GCA_030612605.1 Armatimonadota bacterium | reverse complement strand
TTTTTTATTTATGCAATCTGCATACCATTTGTATAATTATTTTCTAACTTCTATTGCTCGTTACGAAAGTCCTCTTTCGTAATGCAGTGTATTCCCAAAACAGCCTGGGTAAAAATGATTTTTCTTAATTCTCCACTACCCCCAACCCTAACCCTTCCCCCTATCGAAGGGGAAGGGAACTGACTGCGGCAAAAGGAGATAGATTCTCCCCCTAAATAGGGGGAGTTAGAGGGGGTTAAAATTCGCTCGTTACGACCATGCCATGCGGCATCGCGTGGAAGTCCTCTTTCGTAATGCAGTGTATTCCCAAACAGACCTGTTATCCAACAGGTAAAAGTTTGGGAACAAGCTAAATGCTCCCAAATCGTTATTATAGATTTTTTATAATAATGATAACAATTGAAAGATTTGGTTATCATTTTTATCACTTTTATAAAATTGCTATTTTTCATCCCTGTTTTCCTTTCATCTATATTTATTTGATTTCTTTATTTTTATAAATCAACGTAGCTCCGGCAAAAAGTGCTCCACTGAACAAAACCTGAAAAAGTGTTTTCCAATTGAATAAAATACTATTCCAGGCATTTTTTATAAGATTTAAAGTTTCAAATTCATCAACTCCAACCAGAGCTCTCTGTCCTGAATCAAATGTCATTAATTTAATTAAATAGGATAATGGTAGAGGCAAATTCCAACCAAACATCCGATTGAAGATCAGGAAAAGAAAATGAACAGCTACTATAATTGATAAACCTTTTAAGAAAGCTTTATCCTTAAAAATCGCTGAACAGAAAAAAGTTAAACTGCCAATAATTAATCCTGTTTTAACGAATGCAATAAATGCCTGAAGCATTCCGGAAACTGCAACATAAAAATTAAATTGATGCATTATTGCCAAAATGATATTTACAACGATGAATGTGAACAAGGCGATAAGAAATAAAACTATCCAATTTCCAATTAATCCAACATAAAATTTTGAACCGGTTCTAAGCCAGATCGATACAGGTTGAGAGCGATGGAACAGTTCACAATTCCTTCTGACATCTTCATTTAGCGCACCTTGCATTAACATGATCGTGAAGATAATGCTCATTAATCCTGGTAAACCCACAACTGATAGATTAGCAATATAACTGATTGCGTTAATTGGCGTGTCAATAGGGAAATCAAATAAGTTACCCTGAACATCTCCTTTGAAATAGGCAATTACAATTCCGATAATTATCAGTAAATAGAAACCTGCTGTAATCCAGAATGGCATTAGCAAAGTCTTTTTGCTGATTATCCAATCTTTTCTGATAAGAGTTTTAAATTTATTCATTTGAACCTCCAACTTTTGCTACAAATAAATCTGAAAGAGATGGTCTGCTATATTCAGCACCTTCGATTTTTACATCACTTCCTACTATGGCACTAACTTTTCCCAAAGTGTGAGTTATCAAAATTGGATTCAGTTTTTCCAGTTCTTCTTTTCTATCGGTTGGAACTGAAATCAGAGAATATTGATTTTTCAATTCAGCAATATCTTCATGAAGAATTATTTTTCCTTCATCTATAAAAATGATGTCTTGTAAGATCTGTTCCACTTCTTCAACCTGATGAGTAGAAATTATGATGGTTTTGGTTTCATCAAAATATTCTCCTATAATTGTGTTAAAGAATTCTTTCCTGAATACAATATCCAATCCCAGTGTTGGTTCATCTAAAAGCAGAATTTTCGCATCGATAGAAAGTGTGATTAAAAGATACAATTTGGTTTTCATTCCTTTGGAAAGATTCCCGACTTTCTGATTTAAGGGAAGATCACTTCTGGATAAAAGCCTTCCTGCTGTGACAGCATTCCACGATTCATTTAAAGCTGCAACATAATCGATGGTTTGCTGTACGGTTAAACGATCATCGAGGCTGCTGACATCCGGAATAAATGCAATCAGGTTATGAATCGATTCTTTGTGATGATTAACTCTTTCTCCCATAATATCGATCTCGCCATCAAACTTTAAAAAACCGAGAACACATCGCATTAAAGTGGATTTACCAGCACCGTTTTTGCCCAGAAGCCCGATTATTCGTCCTTCAGGAATTTTCAGAAATACTTCATCAAGTGCTTTCAAGCTTCCAAATTTTTTTGTCAGATTCCTAACTTCAATCAGTTCCATCTATTTTCCTCCTTCATTGTAAATAGTGTTAATGGTTTTCTTCATTTCTTCTTTTGAGATTCCGAGTGTTTTCCCTTTTATAATTAATTTTTTAAACTCCATTTTGCGAAATTCCTTACTTTTTTTGAGCTGTAGTTTTTCTCGACTTCCTTTTTCTACAAACATACCAATCCCCCGCTTCTTATAGATAATTCCCTCATTCATCAATTCGCTTACTGCATTTGATACTGTTTGAGGATTAATGCGATATTGTTGAGCCAAAGTTCGGATGGAAGGAATTAATCCGTCTTCTTTCAAAACCCCGGAAATAATGGCGTTTTCTACTTCCTCTTTTATCTGTAGATAAATAGGAATATTAGCATCAAATTTCATTATATTTCACCATCCTGTTTTTGTGTACGGGTCAACTGGAACACTAAGGCAATATGTGTCAAGAGGTTTTTTTATTTTTCTTAATAAAACAAGGATTAATATTGCTTTATTTTGTTTAATTACAATTGGTTATGAAATCATCTTTTTTTTTAGAAGTTCCTTAATGATAATTTTAGAAGCATTTCCGTTTCCATAAAAATTCTTCTCAAAATCCATTTTTTGTTTTATGATTTTTTGATATGAAGAATAGACTGAGTGTGAATCTGCACCTGCAAGTCTGTTAAAACCATTTTCTACAAGTTCTGTCCATTCAGTTTCATCACGAAGTGTAACACAAGGTTTTTTGAAGAAAAAAGCTTCTTTCTGCATTCCTCCGCTATCGGTCATAACCAATAAACAATTTTGTAATAACCAGATCATTTCCAGGTATCCGACAGGATCGGCAATTCTCAAATTTGAATTTCCAATTTCAAATTTCAAATTATTGATGATCTTTCGAGTTCTTGGATGAAGAGGTAAAATAATTGGAATTTCAGTTGAAATCTTTTCAAAAGCCTTGAAAATCGAACTAAGTCTATGCAGGTTATCAGTATTTTCCGCTCTATGAATTGTTGAAAGAATAAATTTATCAGGTACTATAAAAAAAGGTTTTTGAGATAATTCAGAATAAAATAAAGCAGCATCGAGCATCACATCTCCGTTTTTAACAATCTCACATTCAGAATTATCGAATCCTTCATATACCAAATTCTGGACAGCTCTATCTGTCGGGCAAAATAATAAATCACTGATCCTATCTGTCAAAATCCGGTTTATTTCTTCCGGCATTTTCCGATTGAATGAACGAAGTCCAGCTTCAATATGAGCAACTTTTATATGCAACTTTTTAGCAGCTAAAGCTCCTGCGATTGTAGAATTGGTATCACCAAACACAAGAACACAATCCGGTTTTTCTTTGATAAGAACTTTCTCGATCTTCTCCAGCATCTTTCCAGTCATCGCACCATGAGAAAGACTGTTGATCTCAAGATTATAATCCGGTTTCGTAATTTGCATCTGTTTGAAAAATATCTCACTCATATTTATATCGAAATGCTGACCGGTATGAACGATAATTTGGGTTATCTCGTTGTGTTCTGCAATTTCTCTGCTAACTGCAGCTGCTTTTATAAATTGAGGACGA
>JAUWNO010000109.1 GCA_030612605.1 Armatimonadota bacterium | reverse complement strand
ATTCGTGCATACGTTCAGATCTGACTTAGTAACCCTGACCCGTGATCCCAGACCCCAGAACCCAGAACCCTGAACCCTGAACCCTGAACCATGAACCTTGAACCCAGAACCCTGAAACCTGAACCTTGAACCCTGAACCCTGAAAGGTTTGGGAAGAGGTTAAGAACTATCTTCCAGAGAAAATTTCCAGTGTAATTTATCTCTGGTTTTAAATGTAAATTTCCTCAAAAAATTCAACATTTGGGAAATCGGATAATCTGTTTCTACCTGGAAATAATCAAAGTTTTCTAAAATTAAATTATTAGATTTTAATTCAAACAATTCCGCATCTGCAAAAATTATCAAATTAGCATCGAGATTTAAAGAGTCCGGAAAAACTTTTTTAATCTTTTTAAGTTTTATTTTTGCATTGTGAAATGATGAAATGGAGTCTTTTAAAGCTGAAAAATACTCGAAATTATTTTCGCTTGAGATGATTAAAATTGACTGTTTGGGAGCGAAAGCTTCCACCATTCTGGCTGGTTCTTCTGATATTATCCTGTGTTCGTTCCAATGTATTATTCCCTTAATTCCAGTAAAAATAAACCAGATTGCAATCAGAACTGATGCGATTTGAGCGATGAGTTTCATAACTTTTATCTTGGATAATAATCCAAAAAATGCCAGAGGAATCAAGAAAAGAGTGGTTCCCAAAAAGAATCCTAAAAATAAGAACATCCCGCTGAACATCCCACCCAGATTGACTGCTTTGGAAAGTGCAATCAAAAACGCAGGACAGAAATTTATTCCGGTTAAAATCCCTAAGATAAAGGCATTTCTTGAAAATCGAGCTATTTTGGGAACATGACATTTTTTATCGTGTTGATGCGTGCGATAAGCACTTAAAATAAGATAAATGGAAAGCAGAATGTAGGCAATCGAAGTGAAAATCTCTCTATCGATAGAACTAATATTTGCTCCGGCATAACCGGCAGCAGCTCCAAAAGCTATGTAAGAAAAAAATCTACCGGCAGAAATTTCTGCCACTTTAATCAGGCTTTTACTCAGTTTTCTCTCTTCAGTAAGAAGATAGGGCAGATAAATGGGAGTGCAGGTTGCCAGGCAAATCGAGCCGGTGGAAAGACCTAAAGCAAAACCTTCAATTAATGTGCGCAGCATTTGATATCCTTTAAAATAGAACTGTTGAGCCTATAAAAATTATATTTTGAGTTGGCGTTTTTTTGAAATCTGTAAATTCGTTTTTAATCCAGAAAGATTTTACAGGAGAGAGATAATATTCAAATCCGGTGCTGAAAGCATAAAACAATTCATCAGCGTATTTAATTGAGAACAATCCAAAAAGATTTTTATAAAAATATTGGTTAAGTTCAGAAAAAATTAGGCTTCCCTTATTTTCAGGATTAATTTTGATTCCGGTAAGCACATAAGAATCCAGAAAAGTATCTAACCTGTAGCTGTATTTTACGTGAATCCTCAGCATATTTGAAATTCTTAAAAGTTTGCTTTGTTTAGAATCATAACAGGAGCGATTTATGTATGACACAAATCCGGATAGAGAAGTACCAATCCTTTTTGTGTAACGCATCTGTGTAAGGAAATAATGCGTTTTCTCGTTTGAGATTCGCTGGGAATCATTATGATAATAATAGAAATTTGCATTTAAGAAATTAAAGAAATCGTATTTTTTAAAATAGTTCAATCCTACACCAAACTTCCTGTGATTAAACAGATCAGATTCATTCAAATCATCTTTATAATATCCTGAAACAAAAATATTAAAAAGATTGTTTATTTCATAAGAAATTTTTGCTGAAGTATAAATGTCGTTTTCCCATTCGGAAAATCTGGCAAACTCATCATTAGAATTTTCTTCATCAAAAACAAAATAATCATAATCAAGGTTTCTGAGTTTCCCATAAAAAGAAAATTTTAATTTTTTCCCATTTGATTTATACTGCAATTCTGTATTATGAACCATCTTCTGTTTGGTAATTTCTTCTGTTCCCGGAATTGTTAAGATCCTCGTATTATCCTCATCGAACCAGCGATTTCCATATTGAAGTTTGAAATAATGTGTGTTTGGAAAATAGGATAATTTCAGTTTTGCATCATTAAACAAAAAAGAGTTTCTGGATTCATGACTTTTTTCTGAGTAGAAGAGATTGTTATCAAAGGAAATATTGAAATTATTAAAATTCCTTTTGAATTCATGCTGCCATCTTAAGCCTGATTTTAATTTTGTATTTATAGTATTATTTGCATTTGGACTGGCAGACGTAACAACATCGATATCATCCGAGGAACCTGTGAGAAACGCTTGATAGCTGATTTGACTCCAATTAAGAATCTCAGAATTTCCAATAGAGAGAATTACGAATAATATAAATATAACTATTATTTTCTTCATTAATATATGGCATCTTTTGGACAGATATTGATGCATTGTCCGCACTGATTACATTTTGTCTGGTCAATAACTGCTTTTCCATCTTCGCCAAAATCTATCGCATCCACAGGACAGACTTGCAAACATTTTCCACAGGAATTACAAGAGTTGCTATCAATATTATATTCCAGGTTACTGATTTTCTCGCATCCTAAAAAGATGATGATTCCAAGCAATACAATTAGAATTAAATTAATTATTTTTTTCATTTGGATTTCCTGATGGCATTGTATGTGCAGGATTTTAGGCAAATTTCACATTCGATGCAAACATTTGCATCTATAACTGCTTTGCCGTCTATGAGCTGGATTGCATCTACAGGACAAACCAATACGCAGTCTCCACAACCTACACAAGAATTTGCTTCTACATAAATTCTGCTGATTTTAAGTGCGAAAATCGAAATCGTTAGAAAAAAAAGGATTAAGAATATTGTTTTTTTGTTTTTCATTTATTTACCTTTTGGATTGTGATTTACTAATAGGTACATATTACACTCGATATCACTTACTACTTTCTACTCGTTCCCAAATGCACAGTCTGTGTGAAAACGAAATTTCCTAATTCTCCACGACCCCCATCCCTAACCCTTCCCACTATCGAAGGGGAAGGGAACTGCCTGCGGCAAAAGGATATAGATTCTCCCCTTAAATAGGGGGAGTTAGAGGGGGTTGAGAAAAAAACGAGTATTTCATCAGTTTTCACACAGGTTGTTCCACTTCGGAAACTTATGGGATTTGAAGCGTTTGCTTTGGTATTGAAAGTTCTTACTTCGTTATTGAGAGAAGCAGAAGCTTCTGGATATAGCACCTTCCGAACTGAAAAGTTCGGAAGGAGAAAACCAATATGTCGTGAATTTAATGTACTCATTAGTATCAGTAAGCAACCACAAATCGATGAATTAAGTTCCAGGGACAGTAGGCAACACATGTTCCACAGGCAGTGCAAAGATCCGGATCAATCGTTTTATAACCCGGTCCCTGGGATATTGCTCCATAACTGCAAGTATTTATGCAGTGGGCACAGTTATGGCAGGCAGCATGATTTATTTGGTATACAATTTTTCCACCAGGAGAATTGGAAACATCACCGGCATTATTGTTTTCATCATATGCTTTGATGGCAAAGTAATAGATAGTTCCCGCCTGCAAATTTGCCACGTTACAGGTTTGATAAGTTCCGGCAATTTCCGGTTCCGGAGGATCAGGATACAAAGTTGCATTTTGCCAGTTTAATTCGGTTATTGGCACATTGAGATATCGGATTTCATAAAAGGAAGCAGTTCCCTCATCACCATCATCTCCGGGTGCAGTCCAGCTTATTTTTATGGTTGAAAGATTTACCGGAATAATCTCCAGAACAGATAAATTTGTTATTGCCGAAGGCGGTATTAAATCTTCTTCTAAGATAGCTGTGGCATTGTTTGATAAGGGTGAGACATTCAGAACATCATCATAAATTTTGATGGCGAAGTAATAGGTTATTCCCACAATTCCATCTGAAAAAGTATAATTCTGAATTGATCCTGAAGGAAGTGGAATGGGAGGATTTGGCAAAAGTTCGGCTTCATCCCAATTTTCTTCTGTAATTGGAATCTCAGCATATCGGATTTCATATTCGTAGGCAGTTCCTTCATATCCGTCATCACCGGTAGCAGTCCAGCTTAGAATTATATCAGATTCATCGGGTTCAGCCTCCAGGTCATCGATTGCAGCAGGGGGAATGTAATCCGGCAAATTAGCGGTTGTTTCATTTACCACATTAGATAGAGGAGAAAGATTTTGAGCGTCATCAATTGCTTTTACAGCCGCATAATAATTGGTGGAAGGCTCTAATTCCGTAATCACAATAGATTCCAGAGTTCCGGGAGCTTGAGGTATCATATTTTGGGGAAATTCAGGTAAAAGTTCCCAATTCAAATTCGAGATTTCTACGTTGCTGATTTTTATAATATAATATTGAGCAGTTCCTTCATATCCGTCATCACCAACAGCAGTCCATATCAATTGAATTGTTTCCGTAGAAACCGAACCAACTTCCAGATCTGTTATTTGAGCTGGCGGAAATGTATCTTCAAGTAAAGTTGAATTCACAACATTTGAAAGAGAAGAAATATTAAGAACATCATCCAAAACTTTAATGGCAAAAAAGTAAACAGTTCCCGGCTCTGCATCGAGATAAGAATAGCTTTGCTGAGAACCGGAAGGCAGCGGACTCGGGGGATTGGGGAGAAGCTCGGCAAATTCCCAATTATCTTCTGTTATCAGCTCATAATATACTTTTATTTCGTAAGCATAAGCAGTTCCTTCCAATCCGTCATCTCCGGTGGAAGTCCAGGATAATAAGATTTCTGTTTCAGAAGATTCAGCTTGCAGGTCATCGATTGCTGCAGGATGAATCGTATCAGGAATCTCAGAAGTAATAGCATTAATGACGTTTGATAAAGAAGAGATATTTTGAACTTCATCCAGAACTTTGATAGCAGCAAAATAATTTGTAGAAGACTCCAAACCGGCTATTACAAATGATTCCAAAGTTCCTGATTCTTGCGGAATTATGCTTTGCTCATATTCAGGTAATTCATCCCAATTTTCGTTTGTGATTTCTTCGGTATTTATTTTTATGATATAGGATTGTGCAGTTCCATCCAAACCATCATCACCAACTGCTGTCCAGTTTATGAGGATTGTATTTTGAGAAACAGAACCAACAGCAAGATCCGTAATAGGAGCTGGAGGAATCGTGTCTTCAAGTAAAGTTGAGTTCACAACATTGGAAATTTCAGATTCATTGAGGATATCATCATAAACTTTTATGGCAAAATAATATACAATTCCAACCTCACCCTCAACGTAAAGGTAAAATTGCAGAGAGCCAGAAGGTAATGGTGTGGGAGGGTTTGGTAAAGTTTCCGCTTCATCCCAGTTGGAGTCATTAATGGGAGCATTATGAACTTTGATGATATATTCATAAGCTGTGCCTTCAAATCCATCATCTCCGGTAGAAGTCCAGGATAAAGTAATTTCCGTTTGAGTCGATTCTGCCTGCAAATCATCGATAGCAGCAGGAGGAGTTTCATCCGGTAAATCTGAGGTTGTTTCAGAAATCACATTTGATAAAGAAGATAGATTCTGAGCATCATCCAGCACTTTGATAGCTGCAAAATAATTAGTGGATGCATCTAAACCAGATATTACAATCGATTCGGTAGAACCGGATTCCTGTGGAATTAAGTTCTGCTCATACTCGGGAATGTTATCCCAGTTTTGAATGGTTATTTCTTCATAAGATATTTTTATGGTGTAGGATTGTGCAGTTCCTTCCAGACTATCATCACCAACTGCTGTCCAATTTAATAAAATTGTATTTTGTGAAATTGAACCAACTGAGAGGTCTGTTATTGGAGAAGGAGGAATCGTATCCTGAATGATGCCTTGAATTAAGACTTGCTGAGCAATTGATTCACAGCTTTGTTCAACTTCATCGAATGCCTGTAGCTGAACTGTGAGCATCTCATTTTCAGGTAGATCCTGAATTGTCCAAGCTTCCAAAGTTCCAGATTGAAGAGGCAACGGAACTTCAAAACCAGTTTCAATTTCTATTCCGTTTTGGTCTTTTAAACTAAATTCATATCTGAAAGCACGACCGGATGTGGAGTCATCACCTGTAGCAATAAATTGGATATTCAGCTCTCCATAAGAATTTGAGACAGCATCAAAATTGCTGATTTCTGCAGGCGGGATGAGATCTCTTTTGATAGTTATCGCATTTTCCGGGCATTGGAACTGGTTTATGCATTTCATGCATCCAACACATTTATCTGAATCAATATAAACCGTGTAGGTTCGATTATCGATTTTAATTGCATCTTCAGGGCACTGGAAATCATTTATACATTCATAACAAGCTGAACATTTGGAATATTCAACACGGATATCTTCAGCAAAGTGTAATATTTTTTTTACGCTATCTGTGCAGCTTATCAAAAGTAATAAAACAAATATTAGAATGATAATCCAAACCAGATTCTTTTTCATTATATTTAAACCCTTAAACCTTTAAATTCGAAAAATCAAAATTAACTTATTTATTCAAGCATCATTTATTCCATTTAGCAAAAGTTTTTTTGATTACATTTTTGTCAAATTTCAATTGCAAGTAGTTTGGTAAGATACATATTTTCCATATATTTGATTTTATAAATTACACATGGTTAAACATTCTATTTGAAATCCTTTAGCTCGCGAGTTTTTCTTGGTAATGAGAAAATAAGGTGGCAGTAAAAAAAACGAATTGAAACTTTCTCGCTCAGCTCCCACCGAAGAAGGAGCAGGAGAAAGTCCCAATCCTGCGTGATAAAAACCAATTAAAGCAGAGGAAGAGAAGAAATATCCGAATTATACAGAGCCGTCCCAATCCTGACTACGTGATAAAAACCAATTAAAGCAGCAAGAACGAATATGTTGATGATGATGCTTTGGAGTATCAATCCTGACTACGTGATAAAAACAAATTAAAGCCTGATAAAACAAGAAAATTATATACAGTTATGTAGTCTCACTCATG
>JAUWNO010000061.1 GCA_030612605.1 Armatimonadota bacterium | reverse complement strand
CCTTTGAAATGAAATTGACTTTGAAAGACCCAAAATTTGCTACAATACGATTCTTAAAACATGTCTCAAAGCAAACACCATCAATAGATGTAAGAATCTCCAACCGCATAGGAGGAACGCCCATTCTGATTACTTTATTTTCATTTAAAAATAGTTCTTTGTCTAATTCGGGTAAATCAAATCCGAATTCCTTTAAAGCCTCGATTATCTTCAGTGCATTTTTTTCGTTTATCGCTATCCATATATCCATATCGCCTGTTGCTCGTGGATAACCGTGATAGCCTACAGCATATCCACCAATCACAAGGTATTCAATTTTCTTTGAGTTCAGCAACTGCAAGAACTCTCTGAAGTCTCTCGGAAACTCGATCATGGCCAAACATTACCTTTCTCATAAATTCAATTGCTTCAATTCTTTCAATAGGACTCCTGGCTCGCCAGTAATATGAATCATCAGCATTATGCAAATCGACTATCTCAAAGGAAGTTTTTTGGATTTTTTCTTCAATCATTTTTTTTACCAATATAATACATTCATACCTTTTAACCTTTAATTCTTACACCTAACTTCTTTATTTATAAAAGAATATCTGTCAAGAAGTTTCAGAATTTAGTTAACTTATGCCAACCTTCCGAATTTATGCCGTTGAATCTTTTTTCATTCAACTGGTACGGTTTCCAACTATTTTCAGGATTTTATTTTTTTCTGATTTTTTCCAAAATCTTTAAATCCTCAATATCCTTCTTTCTTCCAGCCGCTTTTTTCATTTTAATCATGTCATCCAAAGAAGGAAAATAGACTTCGATATCTCCAATTTTATTCTTTATTTTATTCTTCCAAACTTCTTCGAATTCAACACCAGCAACAAATGGACGAATATCGGTTTCAACTATGTCTTGTCTAATCAATATTTTATTGGTAAGAAGTTCTTCTGCGGTAATATCAGAGATATCATAACCAAATGTTTTCAGAGAAATTAGAGTTTTTTTGGCGTTTTCTTTTTCCGCTCTGATGAAAATATCGATATCGAGAGTGGCTCTGGAATATCCATAAACCGGAAAAGCAGTTGCTCCAATTATGAGAAAATCTACTTTATTTTCTTTTGATTTATAGATCATCTTTTTTATTAATTCCAAATGCTCTAAATTCTTTATTTTGTTAAATTTATTTTCCCAGCTAATTTTCAAAATTAATTGTTTCTAAATCTTTGTTTATTTTTTTTTCATCTCAAACTCAATTTGCTTTTAATAAAATTATCTATTCTCCATAATGAGTTCTTGTTCTATGGACAAAAATAACTTGTTTGTTTTCGTCAATTGAGTAGATAATTCTATCTTTGTAACTCATACGGACAGAATAAAATCCACTTAAATCACCGATTAATTTCTTTCCTGTATACGGCTCTAAAGAAATTTTGTTTAGAACTATTTCTTTTAATTTACTCTTTAATTTTGGTGATAACTTTTTTATATCTTTTACAGCTTCTTTTGTGAACCTTATTTCATAAGGCATCATTTATCTCCAAAAACCTCATCAAAAGAGACAGTTTCTCCTTTCTTTATTTGTTCTGCTGATTTCTTTATGCTTTCCCTGAATCCCTGTATTGAAAGAAGTTCTAATGTCTCAATTAAGCTTTCGTATTCTTCTTCAGACATAACTACAACATCTCCATCTTTATGATGGATATGATATAATTGATGCTTTTTAGTTGCACCCATGATAATATTATAGAAATCCCGTTTTGCAACATTTGCATTTAGTTTTGTCATGATATTCTCCTGTGTAATATTTTAATTATGTTTCATTTTTTGTGATTTTTTTTTATTAACTTCAAACACTCAATTTTTTTTATTTATAAAAGAATATCTGTCAAGAAGTTTCAGAATTTCATTGAATTGGAAATATTGCCAACCTTCCGAATTTATGCCGTTGAATCTTTTTTCATTCAACTGGTACGGTTTTCCCTGGAATTATTCTCCCACATAAACCTTCGGAACGGTTGGAAAAAACCGTTGAAAAGGTTCAACAAGAAGAAAAGTCTCTTAAACCCCGTTAAGATAATTTATACATTTTCAAGAATTCTTAACCATATGCTTTTTTATCTAACGGGGTAAACCTTTTCAAGGTCTGTAAATACAGTTATGATTTAAACAATATTTTATTCTTCGTGGCAATTCGCCTGCCCCGTAAAGAGGGACGACTGTATCGGGGTCTCATTCGTGGATAAATAGTCTCTACAGGCTAATAATGAATAAGTGAAAATTTTTCCTTGCCATAAAATAGTCGAATTTATTTCTGGGAAACGCCTTGAACATCAAGGCGTTATAAGCTTTAAAAGGAATTTGATAAGTAAAGATGGCAACGACTTCGGATATAAGAAATGGCTTGATCATCAATTTCAAAGGTGAACTCTTTGAAATCGTTGAATTCCAGCATGTAAAACCCGGGAAAGGTGGAGCTTTTGTGCGCACCAAACTCAAAAACATAAAAACCGGGAAAGTCCTGGAAAACACCTTTAGAACCAGCGAAAAGCTGGAAGAAGTCAGAGTGGAAAAACACAAAAAAGAATATCTCTACTTTGACGGCAGCTTCTATGTTTTCATGGATAGCACCACCTATGAACAGATGTCTGTTCCTGCAGAAATCATTGGCGATCTGGATAAATATCTGATTGAAAATATGGTGGTGGGAATGAAGCTTGATCCAAAAGGTGAAATTCTGGGAATCGAGCTGCCTATTACTGTTGTTCAGGAAATAGCAGAATGTGAACCAAATGTGAGAGGAAATACAGCTTCTGCAAGCGGGAAAAAAGCAGTAACTGCAAACGGCTTGACAATCACAGTTCCATTCTTCATCGAAGTCGGCAATAAAATCAAAATTGACACTCGCAATGGCGAGTATATCGAGAGAGTCTAAAGGAGAAAAGATGGCAAAAGTAAGATCATTCGCAGCCAAATTGGCTCATGAAATAAGTACTGAAGGTAAAGTTATTTGTCCAAAGTGTAATACTGAAGTAAAAAAAGTAAAGTTAGTAAGAAGCTTCAAATCAAAAGCAAATACCTGGACTCCAAAATATGAATTCATAAGCATTTGCAAATGTAATGAAAAAGAAATAATGTCCGGTAAAATCTAAAAAAGTTCGTAATCTTATAACAAATCTTTATTGTAATGCCCTCTTATCCATGGTAGGAGGGTGTTTCAATATTGTTGATGTAAAAAATGATTAAAGAATAATGAAATATCGATTAACGATTTCTGATTTATTTTGAGAGAAGCAGAAGCTTCTGGAGTTAGTGCCTTCCGAACTGTCCCGAAAGCTTTCGGGAGGAAGGAGAAAAAAATTAGATTATGAACTTTATTATTCGTGTAAATTCGAGTTAATTCGTGGTTTCAAGTTTCTTTAAAAAAGGATTTTTATGAAAAGTTTTGTTGTTGTTTCATTCATCTTTCTGGCAGCATCTGTTAATCTATTTTCTGTTCCGTCTCATCCACTAAAACCGGATAGCTCTCCAAAAATATTTAGCGGTTCTTCAGAAATTTTTTCCAGGCAAAATCGCAACGATAATGTGCCTGACAGCATTCTTGTTTTGATGGTTGATTTTGAAGACCATGAATTTGATTTGATTGCTGATTATCCGGATTCTCTGGCTCACGATAAAGTTTATTTTGAACGATTTATGTTCCATCTATCTTCTTTTTATAATGATGCCTCTCATGGAAATTACAGTTTGCAACCGGAAAATTATACGGTCTGGGAAAATGTTATCACTGCTCCTAATACAATGGCTTATTATGGAGATGATGAGCTTTCGCTCGAGAGAATCACGGAATTTGCCCAGGATGTTTTTGAAGTTGCAGACGCGGAAATAGATTTTAATAATTACGATTCTTTTATGATTTTTCATGCTGGCGCCGGACAGGAAGCAGATGTGAATGAAGTTAATTTAGATGAACTGATGAGCACCTTCTTAAACCGCCGCACTCTACAAGCCGGATTGGATCCGGAAAATGATGATTTCCCGGGTTTAATTACTGATGATGGAAAAATAATAAAGGAAATCGTGATCTGCCCGGAAACAGAATGTCTGCCTGATTTTGAAGAAGGTGATCCAAATTATGGTATGATTGGTATCATTGCTTTTCTCTGGGGACGCCAGATAGGACTGGCAACTCTATTCGATAATGACTCCTCTAATGGTGTGTCTTATGGGATAGGTAATTTTGGTGTGATGGGAACAGGTGCCTGGAATGCCAATGGATATGTTCCTCCTCTGCCTTGTGCCTGGTCGCGCAATTACATGGGTTGGGAAGACGAAAATATTGAAGAAATCAGTGTTTCCGAATCAAATCTGACCATTACATTTCCCATGGCAAATGATGATGTAACTGAGAAAATCTTCAAAATTATAATTTCGGACAAGGAATATTTCCTGCTGGAAAACAGGCAGCAAAATCCTGATGGCAGCACTTTGCAGGGCGAACCATCTTTTACTTTTGCGCTTTTACCAGAAGGCGAGCAGGATGTCTATCCGCCCGGTCATCCGCATGCTGGTGAGCCGCGATTCAATTTTATGGAAAACACATACAAAGGATGCGAATGGGATTTTTATATGCCCGGTTTAGGTGCTTATGACGGTAATGTCATCGATGGTTCAGGTCTCTTTATCTGGCACATCGATGAAAACATAATCGATGAGAAATTTAATGCTGAATTAGAAACGAATTCCATAAATAGTGATGCATCTCATAAAGGTGTAGATTTAGAGGAAGCTGACGGCATCCAACATATGGACAACAGGATGTATATTGAAAGCAGGGGTTCTGCTTATGATTCTTATAGAGAGAGCAACAACGATTATTTTGGCGGTCGGAATAATCCCCTTAATGGCTTTACTTCAAATCCGACTGCCGAAAGTTATTACGGCGGTATTCAGTTGGAAATCTATGATATCAGCAGCTCAGATTCGCTGATGACATTTTCCGTTCGATATCCCTGGAGCCTGGATGGAGATTTTGACGGAGAAAATCCTTATCCCGCAGCTCTTGTTGATTTTGATAATGATGGCAGAAACGAGATTTTCTATCCTATGCCAAATGGAAAAATAAATGTTTGGAAGGATAACGAATTTTTAGACGGATTTCCAATATCATTAACTTTAGATGTTCAATTGACAACCTTTTATTCTTATGATGAAAATAATAATAGCTTTTTACTTCCGTGTACAAATCCAAATGGACTTGTTTCGGTTCTTTATGAAATTAACTTCTCTCTTCCAAATTTCCAGAATACTCTTTTTATCGAAAATAATAAAAACTGGGCTGGTCCGGTAGTTGTGAATCCAGATCAGAATAGTTTAGGTCGCGCTTTTGCTCCTTTGAATCACATCGATAATTTTGAAAGTGAAATTAAAATTTTGGATGAAAATTATGAACCGATTAACATCATTAATTTTTCTGAAACCAAAATTGCTTCCAATCTTATGTTGAAGAATAATTTCCTTTATTCGATCAATCAAGATGAATCTTATCTTTTCAGACTGCAAAAAATCAATCTGGAAAACAATGATGTCTTTTCTTGCGATTTGGATGTTTTGAATGATGTAACCAATGATAGTTTACTGATCTTAGCTACTGTTCTGGCAGATATTGATCGAGATAATCTGGATGAGATTATCTTCACAACTTCCGATACACTGATTTATGTGTTCAGGCAAAACGGTGAAATTCTCAATAATTTTCCTGTGAAAATTCCGCTTTCTTCTTTTTCAATTCCCTCCATCGCAGATGTTGATGCAAATGGATTTTTAGATATTCTGATTGGAGGAGAAAACGGATTTGTGGTCATTGAAATGAATGGTGTAATTTCCAAACCTGAAAACGAGATTGCTTCCCCGGATTCCAACTATATTACAGCAGGTATATTAGCTTTTGATATCGATGCTGATAATGAGCTGGAAATAATTGGAAATATGTCTCGAAATCGTTTCTGTGCCTGGGAAAACATCAATAACAACAATTTTGAAATAAAACTGAATTATCCTGTCTCGTTCAGTGACCGCAGTTTAACTTATCCGATTTTTGCATCTTATGCAGATTCAGTGGATTATGAAGAAAAAAATTATTTTTTCATTTCAGGAAATAACGGTACTGTCTTTAGATATTCTCCTGCAGAAAACGAAAATATAGAAAAACCTGTTTGGTTCAGCGAATTTGCCAATCTTCAAAGAACAGCATCATGCCTGGGTGAGCTGCCTGTAGATCCTTACGAAAACAGAAGTATCTTTATTAAAGAAAATACATATTTCTATCCAAACCCGCTCAGTAACATCTTTGACAGCAGCATTTATAAGGGTGAAGTTCAAAATAAAACCATCACCTTGAAAATAATGACCAGCAAAAACACAGAAGTTAAAATAAAAATATTTGACATTGCCGGAAACAGAATTTTTAAGAATACGGTTTTCTGTGAAAAAAATATGGAAACCGGTGTTTTCATCGATGCAGACAAACTATCTTCCGGTGTGTATTTTGCCATAATCAGAGCAAAAGGAGAAATTCTAAAGAAGAAATTTGCTATTGAAAAATAGATTAATAGAAGTGTTTTTACCTCACTTCAATCCTCTCCTAAAAGGAGAGGAAGCTTTGTTACCTTCCGAAGCTTTTCTTCCAGATTTTTCTCATGTCAGAAGATTCGGAAGGTTGAGATGAAAAATGATTGGAAAAAGACGGTTGCAAGAAAACTTCCCGAATCTTAATTGCAAGGATTCTTTTGAGGGAAGCTTCGTGAAGTGAAAAATAGAAAAAGAATAAAAATAAATTTTGGAGGACAAATGAAAAAAATAGTATTACTCCTGTTTTTTGCAGGTTTGATGATAAATCTTTTTGCCGAAACAGAAGGAGATCGCGGATTCCAGATACTGAAAATAATTTCAGGAACAAGTATTGCCGCTCAAGGTGGAACAGGTGCATTTTTCTCATCAGATGCTTTCAGTTTCATTGAAAATCCGTGTGCCGGCTTAATGAATAAAAATACCGTGCTTTCAATGACGCAAAACTACTGGATTTTTGATACCACCATAAACAGCATCGCTTATCTGAAATCTCAAGGCAAATCCTCGTTCGGCATTGCTTACAGATATCTTGATTATGGGAAAATCGACAGTTATGATGATATGGGAAATAATATTGGCGAATTCCATCCGATCGATTTGAATTTCATTATTGGCTCCGCTTATAGATTAACTCCGGATCACTACATTGGAATTAATCTTTACGGACTTTATGAAAAAATCGACACAGCTTCCAGCACCGGTTTGTCAGTTGATCTGGGATATACTTATCTCACACCGATCAGAAATCTGAAAATCGCAGCAGCTTTAAAACATTTAGGCACAACTTCCAAAATGAATGAGGAAAGTATTGAACTACCCATTTCAGGCGAAATCAGTATTATTAAGAAGTTTTCTCCGAAATTTGCAGAGATATCTTCCGAACTAAAAATTATCAAACATTCTGATGATGATGAAATTAAAACAGTTCTCGGACTGAACGCTGAATACAATAAAATCCTGAACATCAGGTTAGGATATAAATTCAATTATGATGCTGAAGAATTTACAACCGGTTTCGGCATCAAAATTAAAAAAATCATTATCGATTATGCTTTCATTCCGTTCGTGGAAGATATCAATGATGTTCATATGATAGGAATCAGTTATCTATTTTAATCATTTATTGAAGTGATGAAATCACTCTCATTCCCAAGTTGCACTTGGGAATGCAAAAAGGATCTTGATCTATGAAAAAATTTAAGATTATTTTATTGTTTCTCTGTTTTCCATTTTTGCTGAATTGCCTTAATTTCACACCAAGAGAAATGATAATAAAAACTTCTTCTCCGATTGAGATTACAAATAATAAATTTGCCTTAGATGAATTTGATGATTTTTTATCTGAGAAAAAAATAAAAAACCTGAAACCGATTCTAAATAAATTTCAAAACCAATATTTTACAGCTTCTTTTGAAGAAGAACTGGATTGGCAGGCAATCGAAAATTTGCGTTTTTCAGGAATCGAATACATCCAACCAAATTATCTGAATGAATTTTCCCTGACTCCAAATGATCCTTTATATCCGGACCAGGAAATAAATTTTGAAAATATAAATCTTCCTCATGCCTGGAATTATACAACCGGAAATAGCGAAATCATTGTTGGTGTAATCGATTCCGGCATTCACTTTGGTCATCCTGACCTGCAAACGAATATTTTTATCAATCCCTTTGAAATTCCTGATAATGGCATCGATGATGATAACAACGGCTACATCGATGACTGGCATGGCTGGGATTTCACGGATGCTCCTGAACTCGCTTATATGGCTTCCGGAGATTATCTCGGACAAGACAACGATCCTACTGATGAGCTTCATCATGGAACCCATGTTTCCGGAATAATTGCTGCTGATACCAATAATGATCTGGGTATAAGCGGTATCTGCTGGAACACTAAAATTTTGCCGATTCGCTGCGGGTTTCAGACTATTGGAGGAATGGGAGGATATCTTCAGGATGATGATGCTGCTGCCGGCATAATCTATGCTGCTGATATGGGAGCAAGCGTTATAAATTGCAGTTGGGGAAGTCCAAATTTCTCCCAAATCATTGCTGATGCCTGCTTTTATGCTTATGATAAAGGAAGCATTGTTGTTGTATCTTCCGGAAATACCGGAGAATCCGGCATCTGGTATCCGGCAATATTTTCCACCACTATTTCTGTGGGTGCTGTTGATGAAAACAAAAATCTGGCTTCATTTTCCACTTACGGTTCTCAGCTCGATCTCGTAGCTCCGGGCATTAATGTGCTCAGCACATACAGTGAAGATGAAGATAATCTTTACTCTGCTCAAAGCGGAACCTCGATGTCTGCTCCATTTGTGAGTGCAAGTATTGCTTTGTTGCTTTCTGTAGAACCCTCTCTGAATTTCGAGCAGGTACATTCTCGTCTGGCTTGTTCTGCCATCGATCTTGGAGAAAGCGGATTTGATAATTTTTACGGAAACGGATTATTAGATGTATATGCTCTTCTTACAGAAGTTTCCTTCCCACAGATTGAAATTTCTTATCCCTTTGAAAATGCCGGAATGAAAGAAGATTTTGATATTATCGGAACTGTTCAAGCAAATGATTTCTTCAGGTATTTTGTGATGTACACATCTTCTGAAACACCTTCTGCTTTAGATTGGTTTGATGTTGAAACTCATGCAAATACTCCCAAATATTATAATGCTCAAGTAGAAAATGACTTTCTGGCTCATTTCAACCTACCGTACATGGATGATACTTATCAAATTAAAGTTGAAGTAGTAACAA